>JAJDAH010000173.1 GCA_029261965.1 Polyangiaceae bacterium | reverse complement strand
CAAGGTTTCGATCGCCGAGGTCGAGGTTTCTGCTTTGCCACCGCGGAGCAGATTTTTGATGGCGCGGTGAACCTGCATGTCGGGGTAGCGGCGAATGGGCGACGTGAAATGCAGGTAAGCGTCCGACGCGAGGCCGAAGTGGCCGATGTTGACGATGTCGTAAGCCGCTTGCTTCATGGTGCGGAGCAAGAGCATCTCGAGCACGTGGTACTTCTTGTGCTTCTTGTTTCGCTGCAGGAATTTTGCAACCCCGGTGGGCTCCTGCATCTCGTCGAGATCGATGCTGACACCGAGCTTGGTGGCGACCTTGCCGAGGCGGTCGAGCTTCTCTTCGTCCGGTTTGCCGTGCACTCGGTACACGGTCGGGCAGCGGCGTTTGCTCAACCATTGAGCGACGAGCTCGTTGGCGAGGATCATGTACTCCTCGATGATTTGGTACGCCTGCTTGATGCCCGGGTCTTGAGTACGGCGGCGCACGTCGACCGGCGCGCCAGTTTCGTCGTCGAGCTGAAACTGCGCTTCGGGCAGGTCGAGGTCCATCGCGCCGCGTTTCATGCGTGTTTTGCGTAGCTTGCGGGCGAGCTCGTTGACGACTTTGAGCTCCTTCTTGAAACGCTCGGCCTGCTCGCTCTTTTTCGGTTTGTCGGTGAAACCGAGGGCGCGCGCGACACCGCCGTAGGTGAGATAGGCCTGCGAGCGCATGAGGCCTTCGACGAGTTCGTAGCGGGTGACGACGCCGTCCTTGTCGAGATCGGCGATGACGGCGACGCACAATCTGTCTTGGTCGGGCAAGAGCGAGCAGAGGTCGGCGGCGAGCGCGCTCGGCAACATGGGGATCGCGCGGTCCGGTAGGTAAATCGTCGCGCCGCGGCGCAGCGCCTCTTTGTCGAGCTGCGATCCGGGCTGCACGTACTCGCTGACGTCGGCGATGGCGACCCAGAGGCGGTAGCCGTCCTTGCGCCGCTCGACCCAGACAGCGTCGTCGTGGTCGCGAGCGTCTTCGGGATCGATGGTGGCCAGAGGGATGTCGCGGAGGTCGCGCCGTTCGGAGGTGCCGAGCTTTTTGATGCGCGCCGCCATCGCTTCGGCTTCGCTCATGGACTCTTCGGGGTGCTCTTCTACAATCTGCTCTCGCACGAGGATTTTGGCGACCTCGGCGTTGGCGTCGCCGGGCACACCGAGCACGGCGACGAGCTCGGCTTCGGCATTTTCGTCAGCGAACTTGGGGAAGCGGGTGATCTCCACGACCGCGGCTTCGCCGTCTTTTCCGAGCTTGGAGCCGCTGCTGACGACGATGGGGCCGCGCACTCGCGAGTCGTCGGGCTCGAGCCAAACGGACTTTCGGCGACGGCGGAGCACGCCGGCGACCCGCGGGTTTCGGCGTTCGACGATTTCCTCGATGCGTCCTTCTAGCCCGCGGGGGGATCGACTGATGACTTGCACCTTCACTCGGTCGCCGTGCATGGCCGCGGCTATGCCGTCTGCCGCGACGTAGACGTCGACCTGACCTACGGCGGTGACGAATCCGAAGCCACGAGGGTTGACGGTGAGCATGCCTTCCCAGCCAGTGCCGGCTCGTTCGGCGACGGGGCGCGCTTTGAAGCGAGTGCCCGCTTGGCGAATGATGGCGCCGTCGAGGCTCAGTTGGTCCAGGAGCTCGAGCAGTCGCGGGTAGCTACCTTCGCCGACGCCGCAGCGTTTGGCGATTTCTCGGGCATGGAGCGCGCGGCTCTCGGCGAGAAGGCACTCGACGACGTCGCCGCGGGAAGGAAGGGGCTTGGCCACGGCGCTAGCTTAGGGCGCCCGGGTTAAGCAATGGAAATGAAAGGTCAATGCGGGATATTTATCAGGGGTTGGGGCTCGCCGAGAGCGGGCTAGAGTACGCGCGTGTCAGCGGTTTTGTGGATCACCGTTCTGCGTGTTCTGACGGTCGTGGCGATCGGTGTGAGCGGGGCGCTCTTCGTCGACTACGCGAACCCGATGGACGCGACGTTCTGCGGGCCGGACTCGGGATGTAACGACGTTCAGCGCAGTGGGCTCGGGTACATCGGCGGCTACTTGGGTTTGCCGCTTCAGCTGGCATTGCTGGTGAACACCCCGCTGATTGGCCTCGTGGCGTACGGGACGGTGCTGTACGCAGCGATCAAGCCGGGCAGCTTGGTACACATTCTGGCGTACGTGGGTGGCGCGGGCGCGTTGGCGCTGATCGGCATTCAGGCGTTCGTGGTCAAGGCGTTCTGTTGGCTGTGCATGATCGTGGACGTGTCCGCGGTGGGCATCGCTCTTGCGGCGTTCATGCACGCCCGGGCTGCCGCTAGTGAGGCGTCCGAACCTGCGGCACCCGAGCCAGCGGATCCCGATGACAAGGACGGACCGTACCGCGCCCGCGTCGTGGGTCGCCGCGGCGGGGAGCCAGTGGCGGCGTTTACTTGGCCGGTGCTCGCGGTGGCCGTCGTCATGATCGCCGCGGTTTGGCCGCAGCTCAAACCTGCGCCGGATGTGCCTTTTGGGATCCGCTCCTACTACGTCGAGGGGAAGATCAACGTCGTCGAGTTCGCGGACTTCGAGTGTCCTTTTTGCCGGCGGCTGCATCCGATCATCAAAAAGCTCGCTGACGAATACGGCGATCAGGTGAATTTCGTTCGCCTCAACTATCCGCTCGAGAGTCATCCCCAAGCGAGACCTGCGGCACGCAGCTACTTGTGCGCGGCGGACCAAGGAAAGAGCGAGCCGATGGCGGATCTGCTCTTCGACGTCGAAGAGCTCTCGCCCGAGACGAACCGCCAGCTCGCCGAGAAACTCGAGCTCGACCTCGCCGCCTACGACGCCTGCGTAAAGGACGAAAAAACCGACAAGCGGATCGACGCGGAGTCTCAGGTGCTCGTCGACGCGGGTCTGCAGGGGTTGCCTACGACTTACGTCGGCGGAAAACGCATCGTCGGGGTGCGAGAAGAGGTGACCTTCCGCGACGCGTTCGAGCAGGCGAAGAAGGGCGGCCAAGACGTGGGGGTTCCACCGTTCATCTATTGGCCGGTTTCGTTTCTTCTGTTGAGCGGGATCGTGTTTCTCGGTCGCCGCCGCCGGTGATCGCGACGCGGTTTGATGGCGTAGCTCCACTTCACGGTGGGAGCGGGCGCGGGCGCGAGTGCTTGCGTAAGCGGGGCGGTCGCTCGCCGATCGCGGGCGGCGTGATACG
>JAJDAH010000172.1 GCA_029261965.1 Polyangiaceae bacterium | reverse complement strand
TCCCTCTACCAAAGGTCGACGATTCTGCTCGATGACAGCAGCGAGGCGATCGCCTACACGATGGACGCCGAAGCCGTTTTCGGCTGCGCCCAGGTGCCGGACGGAATTTGGCGCGAATGAGGGCGGTCTGGATCGGCGACTCGCGCGGTTATTTCCTGTCTTCCAGCGGGAGGAAGTCCCGTTTGGCTTCGCCGGTGTAGACCTGGCGCGGACGGGAGATCTTCTGGTCCTTGTCGAGCAGCATCTCCTCCCATTGCGCGAGCCAGCCCGCGGTTCGAGGAATGGCGAACAGCACCGGGAACATGTCGACGGGGATTTCCAATGCCTGGTAGATGAGACCCGAATAGAAGTCGACGTTCGGATAGAGCTTCCGTTCGACGAAATACTCGTCGCTCAATGCGACCTTCTCGAGCTCGAGGGCGACATCCAAAAGGGGGTTCTTGCCGACGATGTCGAACACTTGGTCTGCCAGGTGCTTGATGACCTTCGCGCGGGGGTCATAGTTCTTGTAGACGCGGTGCCCGAAGCCCATCAGTCGGCCGCCGCGGCCGGTCTTGACGTCCTTGACGAAGGCCGGGACATTGCCGAGAGATCCGATCTCTCGAAGCATGCGGAGCACGGCTTCATTCGCCCCCCCGTGTAGCGGCCCATAGAGCGCCGCGCACGCTCCGGCGACGGAGCAGTACGGGTCCGCCCGAGAGCTGCCGATCGCCCTCATGACGTTGGCCGAGCAATTCTGCTCGTGGTCCGCGTGCAAGATGAACAGAACATCCATGGCCCGGGCGATGACGGGGTGAGCTTTGAATTTCGGCTCCGCGACCCGCTTCATCATCGAGAGGAAGTTCTCCACGTACGAGAGCTCGTTGTCAGGGTAGACGAACGGCATACCGACACTGTGCCGGTAGCTCCACGCAGCGAGGGTCGGCATCTTCGCGATGAGGCGGATCATTTGCCGTCGACGGACCTCGCCGTCGAGAACGTGCTTCGCTTCGGGATAGAACGTACTGAGAGCTCCGACGGCGGCCACGAGCATTCCCATCGGATGCGCGTCGTATCGGAATCCGTCGATGACCGTGCGAACGTTTTCGTGGACGAAGGTGTGAGTAGTGACGTCGCGGGTGAAATCGTCGAGCTCGGCTTGAGTCGGCAGCTCGCTGTTGAACAGGAGGTAGGCGACTTCCAAAAACGTCGCCTTCTCGGCGAGTTGATCGATCGGGTACCCGCGGTAGCGCAGGATGCCCTTGTCGCCGTCGATGTACGTGATGGCGCTCTTGCACGACGCCGTGTTCATGAAGGCGGGGTCGTACGCCATCATGCCGAATTCGGTCTCGTCGACCTTGATTTGCCTGAGATCAGCGGCCCGGATGTTGCCGTTGGTGATCGGCAGCTCGTAGGTCTTGCCGGTGCGGCTGTCGGTGACGGTGAGGCAGTCTTTGGTCGTCATCGATCTCCGTCGAGGGTGATGAGGTGGAGTGTCAGAGTCCCCTGTCGGGGCGGTCGCTGCAAGAACGATCTCGCGGGTACCTGCCGGGAGGATCCCGCGCGTTTTATGCGGCCGTTGCCACCGGTCGGGCGCCGGAGAGCATGCCTTTTGGCCGCTTTGTCCGCGACGGACTAACCGGCCAAGTGCCAATTTTTGGGCCCTCCGGCCCCGATTTGGCATCCACGTGCCATGAAGCGAGCTCATGATGCCGTGCATCATTCCGGGAGTTGTTGGCGACTGGGCGCGGCAGCGCTCGCCTCCGCCTGCGCGTTGGGATGCGGACAGGCGGACTTTTTCGGTGATTTGGATCAGATAGCTGTCCCCGAGGCGCCGGCCGCGGCGAAGCTCAAGAAAGAGAACGGCGGTACCGAGCTCGAGGCGACCGACTGGTCACACATTCCCGTTCCGCCGTCGGACGCGCCGAAGCTGGTGCCGATTTCGATGGTGGCGCCCATCTACGCCAAGCCCGACAAGACTTCGGAGACGCTTGGATATCTTCGTGTCGGCGCACGCGTGGCGCGGTCGGAACAGCCCGTCTCGAAACGTGCTTGCCCGGGCGGTTGGTACGCGATTCGACCGCTCGGTTTCGTGTGCGCCGGACCAGATGCGTCGGTCAAAGAAGACCATCCCATTGCACGAGCGTTGAATGTCGAGCCGGACCGCAGTGCAGCGATGCCCTACAAATACGCTTTCGTTCGCGCCATCGCGCCGAACTATCTGCGTGTTCCAAGCAAGGCCGAGCAGTTCCAATACGAAATGCGGCTCGAGCGCCATCTGAGGAACCACAAGAAGCTTTCGCACAAGTGGGACGCGCTCGACGTTGGAGCGAACGATGTGCCGCTCGACAAGGCGGGCGTGGCCATCGGCGGCATTCCCGGCGACGCAAAGCCGATGGGCCTGAACGAGCGCTTCGGGGGAAACGGTGACGATTCGGTCCCGTGGTGGCTCGAGGGCGAACGCCGAATTCCCAACCTCTCGTCGTTCAAGGCGCCGTCCTACGCCGTCATCGCGAAGCGCATCAAGCGTCACGCCGGGGTAGCTCTCGTCGGAACCTTCGTTGCGGGCGAGAAAGCCCAGAATCGTCGTTTCGCGATTGCGACCGACGGACGGATGATCCCCGCGGACAAGCTCAAGGCGGACAGCGGGTCACCATTTCACGGTCACTCGATTCGCGATGTTGGTTTACCGGTGGCATTCGCACGAAAGGCCGGTGCCAGGTGGTGGGACCTCGAGGGTGGCAAGCTGAAAAAAGGCGAACGGCTGGGTTGGCGCGAGTTCATCGCGCTGACCGGTGAGGTGCGACGAATCCAAGGCGTTCGCATGGTCGCGGCGAGGAACGGCCGATGGGCCCGTAGCAAAGATCTCAAGACGGCGGCCAAACCGAGCAAGCTGCCGTCGTGGGCGCGCAAAGGGAACAAGTGGATCGACATCTCGATCGTCAGTCAGACGATGGTGCTCTGGGAGGGCGACAAGCCGGTCTATGCGACGCTCGTCTCGACGGGGCGCGACGGCCTGGGTGATCCGAAAAAGACGTTGAGCACGCCGCTCGGCACGTTCCGGACCTACCAACGCCACGTCACCACCACGATGGACTCCGATGTGGCCGACAGCCAGTTCGAGCTTCGTGACGTGCCGTGGGTCATGTATTTCAAGGGCGGCTACGCCATTCATGGGGCGTACTGGCACGACGATTTCGGTCGCAGTCGTTCCCACGGGTGTGTGAACGTGGCCCCGATCGATGCGCGCTTCACGTTCCTGTGGGCAGAGCCGCCAGTGCCGGAACATTGGCACGCCGCGTACCAGAACGAGGCCTTCGGCGAGGGCACGCTCATCCACATTCACAAGTGAGAGACGACTAGCGGCCGCGAGCCACGAGGACCACGGCTGCGAGCGCTACGGCCGCGCTGGCGATTAGCGCCGCGGTGGCCATGCGCTCTTGCGTAGCGTGCGAACAGCGGACAACGGTCAGCGGATGCTGACGGTCTTGCCGACTGTTACCGATCCGCCGCTGAACTTCGGCACCCGTGCGCCTCGGAAGATACGAGCAATGCAGCCGCCGACGGCGGTCCCTGCGAATGCGCCGCCGACGACGGCGTTGGTGGCGCGACCGCTCGGCGCGAAGGTGACGGTGACGCGGCCGCTCCCCGTGGGTCCGTCGGGCTTCTTGCACCCTGCGGCGGATCCAGCGGCTGAGCCGAGAGCTGCCGAGGCGGCGCTGCGGTTGAACGGCGGGTCTTCCGAAGCGGGTTCCGGGGCCTCGTCTTTCTCTTCGGGCTCGTCCTTCTCTTCGGGCTCATCTTTCGCTTCGGGCTTCTTGTCGTCTTTCTTCGGGTCTTTCTTGACGACTTTCTTGTCGTCGGCGGCCAGGGGCTTCTTGTCGTCTGGCTTCTCCGTGGCTTCGTCTTTCTCGTCTTTGTCCGGATCAGGCTCTTCCGCTGCTTTCTCGTCCGGTTCTTCCGGGCGCGGGGGCTCGCTCGTGGGCTCCGGCTCGGGCTCCGGCTCGGGGGCGGCGGTGGACTCCGTCGCCGCCGTGGTTGGCGGGGGAGTCTCCCCCTTGGCCATGTTCATGTAGACGTAGGCGCCGCCACCCGCTCCGACGAGCAACAACAAGACGAGGATCCCGATGAGCATGCCGTTGCCTCCGCCCTGCTCCGCTTCCGGGGGCATCGACAGGGCTGGCGGGTGCTCGCTTGGCGGAGGAGCGGGTGCGCTCAAATCCGGAGCCGCCATCTGTGTGGCGAACATCCCCCCCCCGCCGATGCGCGCCAGCGAGTCGGGCGGACCGTCGGAGGCCTTGGGGCTACTTCCCAGCAGCGTGCTCGCATCGATGCTCGAGTCTTCGGGTTCCGCGGCCATTCCTTTGGTCAACGAGTCGAGAGAAAAAAGCACAGAGCTTTCGTTCCGCGCGCCGGTGAGCTGCTGAGACTCCGGTGCGTCGTGCGAGTCGACGCTTCCCTCGGCGTCATCGTTCTGTCCAAAGAGATCGACGCCGGCTTCGCGGTCCGATTCGCGCCGGGCCGCTGCGGCCCGGGGCTCGTTGCTCGGTCCCCCCAAATCGAATGAGAGCCCGCCGGCGGCGGGTTTAGGTTCAGGGCTGGGCTCCTCCTCGTCGGTTTCGGGTCCACCGAAGAGTCCGCCGCGCGGTTCAGAGCTGGGCTCGGATGGAGCGAGATTCGCTAGTGGATCGCTGTCTTCCTTCGGTTCTGGGTCTTGTCCCTCGAGCGCCGCGTTCATCGCGCCCCTGAGACCGCGTCCTCGTTGGCTCTGACGGAGGAGTTCTTCGGTCTGCGGCGCTGCCATCGCGACCGTTACGTCGTCGAATTTCGGGGCGTCATCGTCGCCTTCGGCGGCTGGCGGCTCCCAGCTGCCTGGCTCGTGCCACATGCCACCGGAGGGCGGCGGTTCGTTCTCGAGCGGGCTCGATGCGACGACGGTTCGGTCTTCGTCGTCGTCGTCGTCGCCGCCCACGTCATCGCCATCGCCCTCGCCGGGCGGCTCGATGCCGCGTGTTGCGAGCGCCTCCGCGATCTCGGGGATTTCGAACGGTGTCAGCCAGTCGTCCATCCCGTCCTTCCAAAGGAAGACTTCGGCATCGATCGTTCCGGCCGCATACAAGTCCACCACGCCGTCCAGTGGAACCTCGCGCTGGTCTTCCTCGGTCACAGCCACTGTCCAGAGCTCAGCGCTCTGCTCAGCGGGCGGCGCTTGGACGACGGGTGGCTGAGCGGCGGGGCCGTCGAGACCGCCCACCATCGTCTTCTTCGCCACCCGTGCCTTGGGCTCTTCGGGTTGCGTGGCGTCCGGCGTGGCATCCGGCGCGCCGGCCGGAGTCATGCCGACACCGCCTACCATCGTCTTTTTGGCGACGCGACGTGGGGCGGCCTCGGCGGCGCCCGCGCCGAGGTGAGTCCCGTCGACGATGATTGGCGTCTGACACCGCTTGCATTTGATGCGGACCTTCTTGCCCTGCACCTTTTCGTCCGGAATCGCGTACTTCGCCGGACAGTTGCTACACGTGACGTTCATGGGAAAAGGGGGGCGAAGACCGAGAGTTTAGCCTTTATTTTCCTCGCGTTTTACACGGTCGCTCGGCCCACGGCCAAACGGGCTCGTCCAAGAATCGATAAATAGTCACCTTCGCTAGTGCGAAGTCTATGGCTTCATTGGGGAATTCGTTCGTCGAACGCAGGCGCCGCCCAGACGAGTGCGAGCCCCCCTTGTCGCGGTCGAAGCCGCTGATAACAGGGCTGCTCCTGCTAGAGTGCCGACCGCGCGATGGGCGAAAAGAACCTTACCAAACGGCAGGTTACGCCATTCGACCTCGCCGGTTTTCTCCGAGATCGATATCTGTCGATGGACCCTCGTTGGCTGGGGGTGTTCCGCGTCTATTTCGGCGTGCTGCTCACCGTCGACTTCATCCGGCGGTGGGCGAACGCTCGTGAGTTCTATTCGAACGACGGCGTTCTGCCGAACCACTTCTCGCTCTTCGCGCCGATGGGTTCGCACCCATTTTCGCTTTTTCACGCCTTCAGCACCTATGCAGAAGTCAGCATCCTTTTTGCGATTGCGACGCTGAGCGCGGTCCTGTTCACGGTCGGCTACAAGACGCGACTCACACATTTTCTGTCGGCCCTGCTGATCATTTCTGCGAACGCGAGGAACGTGTTCGTCGAAAACGGAGGAACGGTCGTGGTCGGCATTCTCGCCGTTTGGACGCTGTTCCTGCCGCTGGGCTCGAGGCTGTCCGTCGACTCGGTCTTGCGCACCCTCCGCACCCATCGTGAAAAGTCGGCACACGACCTGAACGATTCGTCGCTGCCGCTCAGGGACGACCGCTCGATTGTTTCGCTAGCCGTGCTCGCCCTGCTCTTGCAGTGGTCGATAATCTACTTCTTCAACACCGTACACAAAACCGGGGACGGTTGGCGCGACGGCACGGCCATCTGGTGGTTTTGGCACCAGGACCGAATCGTGACGTGGTTCGGGGTCTGGGGAAGAGAGCACGTGCCGGTCTCGGTGGTGCGCGCCATGAGCTACGGCACGTTGGCCATCGAAGCGCTGATGCCGGCACTCTTGTTGTGGCCGTTCTGGCACAAGGTCACGCGGCCGCTCGCGCTTCTTGCCGCGCTCGCGCTGCACGGAGGGATCGCGATGAGCTCGCGCCTCGGACCGTTCTCCTACGTGATGTTCGGCTTCTTCTTGATGTTCCTCGGACCAGCTCACTGGGACTACCTGCGGAAGCGATTCCGCGCGCCCGAACGTATGCGTCGCATAGTCTACGACGCCGATTGCGGAATTTGCTTTCTGACGTGTCGGGTGCTTCGCCGCCTCGACGTGCTCGGTCGGTTGGAGTTCATCGGCAACGACGAGCGCGACAAGATCCCCGAGAGCATCAGCGACGAGACGCTCGGCCGCACAGCGGTGGTGATCCATCCCGATGGAACGACGTCGACCGAGGGGAGGGTGGTCTACGAAGCGATTTCGGCTCTCCCGTTCGGCACACTGTTCGCGTTTTGGGTGAGGCTGCCTGGTCCCGCGGGCGTCGTGGATGCGCTGTATCGACGCTTCGCGAAGAATCGAATGAGAGTTTCGGCGGCGGTGGGTCTCGGAGCGTGCGGTGTTCCGTTGCCGCCGACGGCGCAAGGAGAGGGATCGGTCGAAGAAGGCGAGTCGGACGAGGCTGAAAAGCTCGATGCGTTTCGTCCTGAAATCAGTCCCTACCGTCGGGAGCTGGGGCAGTTCTTCGGGGTTGCTCGAGAAGGCGCCGTCGCGGTGGTCATGGTGGCGGCAGCAAGCCAAGCCGCGATCGAGAACCCTTGGCTTACGCAGCGCATCCAAGTCCAGCAACCCAAGTGGATGGCGACCATCGTCGGCTACCCGCGGATCTACCAGGGTTGGAAAATGTTCTCACCGGATCCTCCCTTCGACGATGGTCGCCTCGTGGTCGACGGAAGGACGGTCGACGGACGCAAGTTGGACCCACTCACGGGCAAGGAACCCGACTTCGATCCGTTTACGCCAACTGGCTGGGGCCATAACCAGTTTTGGTGCGACTACAGCAACCGCATTCGCTACCCGAGGCACGCCGGATATCGGAGCCATCTTCGTGAGTATCTGAAGCGTCACCATGAATTCACTGGCCGACCATCTGACCGCCTCGTCGCGTTCGAGTTGTGGTGGATTCAGGACAAGTCGCCGCCGCCCGGACGGAAGAAGGGAGAGCCGCTACCTCCCGAAAAAATCCTATCCCATGGTCGAGTTCAGGATTCTGGAGCTGCCGAATGGCTGAGCGTCGGGGAGGGGTCATGAGCGACGACCGCGACGGCGTCGACCTCGAAGCCGCTGAAGAGCGGGACGAGGTCGAAGAGTCGGACGAGGTCGAAGAGTCGGACGAGGTAACCGAGTCGAGCTCGGGCGAAGGGGGTGAAGCCGCGAATGAGCCCAAGGGCGACAGGAGCAGCCGCTCGGGGTTTCTTGCGGATCTCAAAGGGTTTTTTGTCTCGAACTACGCGACCGCCGACCCCCGCTCCCTCGGCCTATTTCGAATCATGCTCGGGAGCCTGCTGTTTTTCGATGTGTTGCGTCGGTTTCCCGATCTGACGGATTTCTACTCGAACGCAGGAGTCGTGACGAATCACTTCGCGCTCTTTCGTCCGATGAGCAGTCACATCTTTTCGCTCTATCACGCGTTCAGCACGCCCGCGGAGGTCAAGCTGCTCGCGTGCGTTCATCTGGCCGTGAACTTCGGCCTCATCATCGGATGGCGGACCAAGTGGATGCATCTACTTGCTGCCGTGTTGATTACGAGCATCAACAGTCGAAGCGTCATGCTCGAAAACGGCGGGTGGGTGGTCCTGAACCTGCTGACCGTTTGGTCGCTTTTTCTTCCTCTTGGGCGCCGGTTCAGCGTGGATGCCCTGCGTTCTTCGTGGCGTGAGTGGCGTGAAACCACCGTGGAGTCTCTCAACGATCGCGCGGCACCTGGGCGGGATCGTCGGCTCGTCGTGTCGCTCGCGGTCACCGCGTTGATTGCGCAATGGGTCGCCATCTACGCGTTCAACGTGATTCACAAAAACGGGCCCCAGTGGCGTGACGGTACCGCCGTGTACTACTTCTTCGAACAGGATCGGATGATCACGGTTCTCGGGGCGTGGGCGCGAGAATGGATGCCGCTCGAGATGCTCAAGGGCATGACCTTCGGCACCTTGATCGTCGAATCGCTGATCGCGCTCTTGCTCGTCGTGCCGACATGGAGTCGTCACGCGCGCATGATCGCGTTCATGCTGGCGTTCGCTCTTCACGCTGGGATCGACGCGGTCGTTCAGCTCGGGCCGTTTTCCTGGGCCATGATTTTCGTCTTCTTCATCTACATCCCGGCCGACTATTGGGATTGGGTACGGCAAAGGCTTCGCCGCCGTTCGGCGGCGCGGACCCTCGTTTTCGATTCCGACGACGGTTTCTCGATCAGTGTCTGCCGCTTGCTCAAGCGTTTGGACGTGCTTGGCCTCGTCGGGTTCGTCGCCGCGCCGGGCGCCCGGCGCGCGGCTTCCGACGAAGTGCTGCCGAAGGGGATCACGAAGGAACTGGTCGGGGAGACGCTCGTCGTGCTCGACGAAAAGAGCGAGAAGCATTGGACGGGTTCGGAAGCACTCGTGCGACTGTGCGACGCACTCGTCGTTCCGAGATGGTTCGCCAGGATTTTCGCTTTGGGCGTCTTCGCCTCGCTGCTGCAGAAGTTGTCCCGTCGGCGCGCGCGATTGACGGTTGGTTTTGCGTTGACGGATCTCCGCTCGGATGCGCCGGAGGACCCGCCGGCCGGGCCGACGGACTTTCAGCGACTGAACGAGCGAGTGCGGCACTACGTCGCCCAGGCCCTCGTCGCTGTCGTCGTCGTGTCTACCGGGAGTCAGGTCCTGATGGAGAATCACGCCATACCGGCCCAAATCAAGCCGAAAGATCGACCCGACTGGATGTCGGCTGTGGTGATCTATCCGCGTCTGTTTCAAGGCTGGTCGATGTTCGCCCCCGGGCCGCCAATGGAGGACGGTCGCATCGTCGTCGACGGGCGCACAGTGGACGGACGTCGCCTCGATCCACTGACTGGCCTCGAGCCGAATTGGGAGGTTCAGCCCAAGAACGGGTTTCGCATGAATCAGCTATGGGGTGACTTCCACCGTCGATTCGGCGAGCCGCGGTTCGGAGGCTACTTGCACGGTGTGCGCGACTACCTGCTGCGACACCACGAGCTCTACGGAACACCGAACGACCGTCTCGTTTCGTTCGACATGTGGTACCTCAACGAGATCATACCCGTGCCGGGTCGAGAGAAGGCGCCCCCGACTCGTCGCCGACTCCTGAACTACGGCGTCGTGCGGGATCCGATGCCGTTCCCGAACGCGGCGGTGCCCGCGAAGGAGCGCGGGCCGCGGGCCCCCGGTCCGCGCGCCGTGCCTCCTCCGCGCGCCGGTCCGGCTCCGGTTGGCGAGCCCCCGCCGTGAGCCTCGCCGGGCACTTTTTGCTCCCGGCGTTCCAACCCGTTTGACACAATCCGTGGTGTGAGCGTCCCAGTCCTCGCCCATGCCGCGCTGACGACCCTTCGGGTCGCGGCTCCAACGATCGCCGATTCCGTGCGCGGCACCCTCGACGTCGGCGTGTGCAACGATCGCCTCGACTGGTGGGCACGAACGATGGTGGATCGGGCGCACATTTCGCTCACGGTCGAAGGGCGCGCGATGGTTCCCGAAGACGAAACGTTCGTCGTCATGAGCAACCATCAGTCGCACTACGACATCCCCTGCCTCTTCGTTGCTTACCGGCGGCCCCTCAGAATGGTCGCGAAGAAGGAGCTGTTTCGTGTGCCCATCTGGGGCCGTGCGATGCGACTGGCCCGGTTCGTGGAGCTCGATCGTTCCAACCGAGAGCGTGCGATCGCCAGCCTCGATACCGCCAAAGACACGTTGAAAGACGGCGTGAGCATTTGGATCGCTCCCGAGGGCACGCGGAGTCGAACTGGCAAGCTCGGTCCGTTCAAGAAGGGCGGATTTCGGTTGGCGCTCGAGACCAACACCCGGATTTTGCCCGTCACGGTGGACGGCACTCGGGATGCCCTGCTCGCCAAAGGCTTTCACGTCACGCTCGGAGCGAAGGTGAGGGTGACCTTCGGCCCACCCATCAATACGTCGGAGTACGGTATGGATCGTCGAGCAGAGTTGGTCGACGCCGTTCGCGATGCGATAGCGCGGCCCTTGCCATACGCGTAGCGCGATGCCAATCATCGACTCGCCAATGAGTCACCACATCAGCGCCGGAAAACTGCCTCGCCTCGTCGTCGCCACCGCAATCGTGCTCGGTG
>JAJDAH010000171.1 GCA_029261965.1 Polyangiaceae bacterium | reverse complement strand
CGAGGTCGCGCACCGCGCCGAGCGACGAGCGCCGCGGTCCGGTGCTCGCGGTGGCGACGATCCCGCCGATCGTCGAGCCGATGTGGGGCGGATCGAGCGGGACGCGCTGACCGTGCGGAGCGAGCTCGCGTTGGACGTCGGCCAGCGGAGTGCCGGCCCGAACCGTGCAGACCATGTTCGCCGCCTCGAGCTCGACGATGCCCGACACTCTGGTGGTCTCCAGGGCGACGTCCGCCCGAAGTGGCGGCATGCCGAGTTCGATTTTCGTCCCCGCGCCGATGATGATCGCCGTCTCGTCGCTCTGGTCCAGATCGCTCAGCAGCTCGGCGACCTCTCGGGCAGATCCTGGTCGCGCCGTCCGTCCAGGCTCGATGCCGTCGATGGTCATGGGCGCCTTCGGGTCGGGCACGTTATTCTGCTGGATTGACGACACGACCTGCGAGCTTCTCTCGAATTTCGCGCTGCTTCTTCTCGTCGAGCGGAAATCCCCACATCACGAGACCCGCGGCGAGCATGAAGGTCACCGGGGCGATCACGAACAGGTACCTCAGGTGTTGGAGCGCCTCGGGCGAATTTTCCACCTTCGGGTCGAAGCCGATCCAGCTGAGTAGCGGGTAGGTCAACCCCACGCTCAGCGCGAATCCGATCTTGTTGCTCATCGTAAGAAGAGAGTAGAAGAGCCCGGTTCGTTGAGCGCCCGACTCGACCTGATCGAGATCGCAAACGTCGGCGGTGATCGAGCGCAGCAAGAACGGACCAGCGCCGTAGGCAAATCCGTAGAGCATGTTGCCGGCCATGAAGCCCCAGAAATTGCCGGCCTTCCAGATGAGCGCCGGGAGAAGCGTCACGCACGCGTAGAACATCGAAATCGCCAGCGTGCGATGTTTGCCGAGGCGGTAGCTCACCCGGAGCCAAATCGGAATGCCGGCGAACCCGGCGATGAAATAAAGGAGCAGGATCAGACTGCTGCGGTCCCCGAGCTCGAGCACGTGGGTGACGAAAAAAATGTAGAGCGAGCCGGTCATCCCTGGTCCTACTCCGACCAGCACGTCGGCGAGCAGGACGCGCCGCATGAGCCGGTTCCGAACGACGAGCTTCATCGCCCCCAGCCAACCGAGCGAAGGTTCTTGCCTCGCGGGCAACTCGGGCACCTTCCAGACGGCCAGCCCCACGGTCAACGGAAGTAAGATGATGATGAACCACCCCATGCTCGCCACCTTCGTGGCGCTGCCTCCTTCTGTCACCCGTTCGATGATTGCGGGCAGAGTCAACACGCTGAACATGCCGAACACGAGCGCGAACTCCCGCCATCCTTGGATTTTCGTGCGCTCGTGATAGTTGGTGCTGAGTTCGGCGCCCCACGACATGTGGGAGATCGTGAGCAACGTCCAGCCGATGTAGAGAACGAGCATCCACGTCAACAAGTACGTGCTCGTCGCTCCCTCGGGCGGAACGAAGACCTTGTAGACGCAGAAGAGCAGAATCGGCACGCTGAGAACGATCCAGTGGCGTCGCCGACCGAAACGCGACCGGTACTTGTCGCTGATCACGCCGAGCACCGGATCAGTGAACACGTCCCACAGCCGCGTCACCATGAAGATGGTGCCGACCACGGCGAGCTCGATGCCGACGTGCTCGGCGTAGAACGGCGGCAGGTAGACCACCAAGGGCAATCCGAGGGCGGATATGGGGATCGCCGGTCCCGCGAACAACGCGAGCTTGAGTCGCGAGAAAGTGCTTCCAGACTGCTCGAGATCCGTGGGTAAGGAGGAATCCGTCACGCCGAGCTTGCCACACGGCGATGTTTTCTCGGCCACTGAGCGGCGTCAATTCGTTCTCATCCGCCGCCGCGTGGCTTCTTTGGCCAGTCGAAACAGGGGCTCGGTGACGGAAGGACCTTGTTCGGGTTGAGTCGCCCCGTCGGATTGAACGCGTGCCGCACGCGTTTCATCGCATCGAGGTCGGCTTCGGTGAACACTCGACTCATCCATTCGCGTTTTTCGGCGCCAATCCCGTGCTCTCCACTGAGGGCGCCACCCACCGCCAGACATGCCTCGAGCACCTCGTCCCCGGCGGCCAGGGCGCGCTCGGTTTCCTCCGGATTGTCGTCGTCGAACAGAATGAGTGGGTGCAAGTTGCCGTCCCCAGCATGGAAGACATTGGCGATCTTCACGTTTTGCCTCGCCGAGATGTCTTCGATCACATCGAGGATTTCGGGTAGACGCGAGCGCGGGATGACGCAGTCGTGGGTGTAGTAGGTCGAGCTTATCCGGCCCATGGCGCCGAAGGCTCGCTTGCGCGCCTTCCACAAGAGCGAGCGCTCGGACTCGTTCTTGGCTCGACGCACCTCTCGGGCGCCGTGGGCCATGCAAAGGGCTTCGATCTGCTCGGCGTCTTCATCGAGTCCCGCTTCGACCCCGTCGAGCTCGATCAACAGCACGGCGGCCGCGTCTTCGGGCAGGCCGATGCCAAACGCCGCCTCGACGGCCTCGATGACGAGGCGATCGATCATCTCGAGGGCAGCGGGCACGATGCCGGCGGCGATGATCGCGCTCACACTTTCACTCGCGTCGCGTACCCGGTCGAATACCCCGAGGAGCGTGCGCGTCGCCTCGGCACGTGGCACGAGCCGGAGCGTCGCTTCGGTGGCGACGCCGAAAGTGCCCTCGGATCCGACGAAAAGTCCCACGAGATCGTACCCGTTCGTCGCGCCGGTATCGTGCCCGAGGTCGACGATTTCTCCGTCTGGAAGCACCGCGCGCAAAGCCAAGACGTGGTTCGTCGTCACGCCGTACTTGAGCGTGTGGGGGCCGCCGGAGTTTTCGGCGATGTTGCCGCCTATGGTGCATGCCGTCTGACTCGAAGGATCGGGGGCGAACATCAGCCCGTAGCTTGCGGCCTCGCGGCTGACGTGAATGTTGACGACCCCCGTTTGCACTCGAGCCGTTCTGGTCTCGGCGTCGATGTTCAGCACTCGGGTCATGCGCGCCGTCGAGAGCACGATGCCGCCTTCGATCGCCGTGGCGCCCCCCGATAGACCCGTGCCCGCTCCGCGGGGGACGACGTTGACTTCGTTGGCGTGCGCCCATGAGAGAACCGCGCTGACCTCTTCCGTCGTTTCCGGGAGCACCACGGCGCTCGGCACCGCAGCGAGAAGAGTGATGCCGTCCGACTCGTAGGTGGTTCGCGCGGCGTGACCGCTCACTACGCCGCGTTCGCCGACGATCTGGGCAAGCGCGCGGTGCAGGGCGGACATCCCAGACAGAATAGAACGGTTGGAAGCGTCGTTGGCCGCGTCGATGAATCGAGCGCGTTTCCTCCAAAATGGCGCGGTGAGCGCGCGGGTCAGCCGAACGCTTCGCCGTAGTCCTCGAGCGAAGCGGCGACGACCTTCGCTGCGTGCTCTCGCCCGTAGACTTCGTCGATGGAGACCTTCGAGGGCTCGCCATGAACGAGCTTGTAGGTTTCGAAGTAGTGCTGCAGACGCTCGATCAGCGCGCCGGGCAGATCGCCGATGTCATGGGCGACCCCCCAAATGCTGTCGCTCTCGAGCACGGCGATGATCTTGTCGTCTGCCTCGCCGCCGTCGATCATCTGTAGTCCGCCCAGGACTCGCGCATCGAGCAGGATTTCGGCGCGATCGATCGGACGTTCGCTCAGCACGCAGATGTCGAGCGGATCACCGTCCCCCCGCTCGGCGTTCGGAGCGAGGGCGGCCACGCGTTTGTCGCAGTAGGTTTGCGGAATGAAACCGTACAAGGTGGGGGGCTGCGACGAAGTGCGCTGGGGCCGGTCGACGCGCAAGTACCCCGTGGCCTTGTCCACCTCGTACTTCACGAGATCGAAGGGCGTCATCTCGATGTAAGCGCGGACTCGCTCGGGTGGCGCCTCGCCGGGATCGAGGCCGTGCCAGGGATGGGGGCGCCAGCGGTTGAAGGTCATGTCAGGGTGAGCTCGTTCTTCCGTTCAGATCCGGGGCGTAGTCACCGGCTCCGAACGCGCTACAGAACGCCGTCTCATCCCCGGGGTAGGTCGGGTCGAGGGCGACGACTGCGGGGCGCACCAATTGCCAGAGCGGCACCGGGTTGGCGAGCAGTCGGAGGTTCATGAAGGTGCCGAGATCCTTGACGACGATCACCATGTCGAGCGCTTTTGTGCCGAAGATGAGCTGGCCGTTGGCCCCGTTGGCGTTCCACATTCCGACGTCGAACTGCTGCTCGCAGCTGTGCGGGGGATCGTAGTTGCAGTCGGTGGATGTGCCGGCGCCGTGGGGAAACTCGCGCTGCCAGATGGCGGCCGGAGCACACGGGTCGAGTGGATCGGTGGCTTTGGTGCCACCGAGCAAACCGCCGAAAGTGTAGTTCGAATTCGATGAGAGCCACGTCAGGTAGCCGTACCCCGTGTTTGCGTCTTCGAACGACGGGTGCGTCATCTTGTAGATCCACTCGTCGTCGAGGAGACGCTGCCCGTCCCACATGCCGTCGTTGAGGATCAAGAGGCCGAGTCGCATCATGTCCCGGAGCGGGCTCGCCCAGCTGAAAGCGAAGATCTTGTCCGGAGCCCCGTCGGACCAAGTCGAGTGCCGCATGCCCACCGGCCCAAACAGGTAGCGCTGCGTGAAGTCCTCGAGGTCGCTGCCGAGCCGGCCGGGATCCTGAGCGATCGCCGCGTTGAGGATGTCGCTCAGTCGGTTGATTTGTACGTCGCCAGCCGCGTCGTAGTTGTGCGTCTTGTTGCCCAACCCGAGATCGGGGTTGTGGGCGACCATCGAGAGCACGTGGCCGACCTGCGCTTCGGGATTGAACGTGAAGGAGTCGAGCCAGTGGTCGACCCGGTCCACGTCCGACACCGGACCCGTTTTTGGACCCGTGCGTTCGATATCCTTCGTTTGGTACGCTGCGAGCCCGACCACGAGCGCCCCGAGGGTCTTGCTCGCGCTGAAGTTCTCTTGGGGCTCGGTTTTTTGGCTCTCGCCGTTGGGGTAGAACTCGTGACAGAGGCGGCCGTATCGGACGATGCCCCACGGCACGCCGATCGTTTGGTCGACCTGTTCGAGCACGTCGACGTCGAGACGGCAGACATCCGCGACCTGGTCGCGTGGAACGGGATCCCACTGCCCGGTGCCGGGGTCGACGAAGGTGCGCGGCGTCGTGCCTGAGCCGCCTGAGCCGCCTGAGCCTGCTGCCCCGGCGCTACCCCCACCGTCGTCGGAGCTCGTCGACGACGAGCACCCCGCGAACGAAGCGAGCAGAACCACGGAAGAGAATCCCCGAAAGATCGAGCGCATGATGGCCTCCGGCACGGTCACGACATGGCGACGGCGCCGCCGTCGCAAGTGATGGTTTCCCCTACTGTGTACGCGCCTGCGCGCGAGCTCAAGAAGATGGCGAGCCCCGCGATGTCTTCCATCGTGCCGACGCGGCCGCGCGGGTTGTTGTGACCCACGCTGTCCCAATCCACGTTCTCGGTTTCGCCGCCAAAACCGACGCCGGCGCTCAGCATCCAGGTCGGGAAGGGCCCGGGAGCGATGGCGTTGACGAGGATGTGCTCCTTGACGAGGTGGGCGGCGAGCACCCGGGTCATGTGGTGGAGCGCGGCTTTCGAGGGGCCGTAGGAGAAGTTCTCGAACAATGGGGTCTTGATCCCATCGATCGAGCCGATGTTGATGACCCGCGCCGGGTCCGCGTGAGTGGCCGACTTCCGAAGGAGCGGCAGCAACTTTTGGGTGAGGAAGAATACCCCTTTGACGTTGACGTCCATCACCTTGTCCCAGCCTTTTTCGGGGAACTCGTCCAGCGGCGCGCCCCAGGTCGCGCCGGCGTTGTTGACTAGAATGTCGAGCTTCTCTTCGCGCTCACCGAGCGCATCGGTGACC
Organism: Polyangiaceae bacterium; assembly: GCA_029261965.1. GTDB lineage: Bacteria > Myxococcota_A > Polyangia > Polyangiales > Polyangiaceae > JAJDAH01. Next base: position 5,661 of record JAJDAH010000171.1, on the reverse strand, counting down.
TCCTGAATGCCCGACAGGCCAGAGAGATCCGCCGGGAGTGAGACGCATTCGCCGCCATGCTCGTCAGCGAGCCGCTTGGCCGTCGCATCGCACACGTCGGCTTTGCGTGAGCTGATGTAGACCTTCGCTCCACTCGCGACGAACCCCGCGGCGATCATCTCGCCGATGCCGCGTGACCCTCCGGTGACCAAGGCGGTCTTGCCCCGGATCGAAAACAGGTTTTGCATTGTTGCTACCTCCGGTTGCTGGTAGGCCGACAGACCGTAGCAGTGCCGCTTCGGCACGGGAGGAAGATGATGGTCCACACGAGTCCTTTTCCCGCGGCGGACATCCCGGACGTGCAGCTCGTCAGCTACGTGCTCAGGCATGCCGAACGTTTGCGCGATGAGCCAGCACTGGTGGACGGCCCGTCAGGGCGGACACTGACGTACGGTGAGTTCGCGGGGGCAGTGAAAGGCCTCGCCGGCGGATTGGCCGCTCGCGGCTTCGGCAAGGGCGACGTGTTGGCGATCATGTCGCCGAACGTGCCGGAATATGCGGTGGCGTTTCATGGAACGGCATGGGCCGGCGGCACCGTAACGACGGTCAACCCGACCTACACCGCGCGCGAGGTGCGCCACCAGCTCGAGGACTCGGGCGCCACTCTGCTCGTGACCGTGTCGATGTTCGGTGACGTGGCCCGAGAGGCCGCCGAAGGGACCCGGGTGACCGACGTCGTGACGATCGATCCCGGCCCCGGGCTCTCGCTCTCGGATCTGATGGGCGAGCCAATGTCCGAGCCGGTCGCGACTGGTCCGAACGACGTCGTCTGCCTGCCGTATTCGAGCGGCACCACGGGGCTTTCCAAGGGCGTCATGCTGAGCAACCGGAATCTGGTGGCCAACCTGGTGCAGTCCGAGCCGGTGCTTCCGATCGCCGAGGGGGAGGCGGTGCTCTCGTTTCTACCCTTCTTCCACATCTACGGAATGCAGGTGCTGATGAACGCCGCCCTCGCCTACGGCGGCAAGGTCATCACGATGCCGCGCTTCGACCTCGAGCAGTTTTTGACCCTCGCGAGCGAAAATCGAGTCAAGCGTGCGTTCGTGGTGCCGCCGGTCGTGCTCGCGCTGGCGAAACATCCGCTGGTCGACAAATTCGACCTCTCGGCTCTCGAGTCGCTCTTCTCGGGGGCGGCACCGCTCGGCGCGGAGCTGGCGAGCGAAGCGGGCGCACGACTCGGCTGCGAGGTCGTGCAGGGCTACGGTATGACAGAGCTGTCGCCCGTGAGCCATGCGACCCCTGTCGGTCAGTACAAACCCGGGACCATCGGCGTTCTGGTTCCATCGACGGAAGCCCGCATCGTGGATCCCGACACCGGGAAGGATCTCGGTGTCGGAGAAGACGGAGAAATTTGGGTTCGTGGACCCCAGGTCATGGTGGGTTACCTCAACAACGAAGAAGCCACTTCGGCGACGATCGACGCGGACGGATGGCTACACACGGGAGACATCGGTCACGTCGACGACCACGGCCACTTCGAGATCGTCGACCGCCTGAAAGAGCTCATCAAGTACAAGGGGTTCCAGGTGCCGCCGGCCGAGCTCGAAGCTCTCCTGGTCACGCACGCCGCGGTCGCGGACGCGGCGGTGATCGGAGTACCCGACGCCGAGGCCGGCGAGCTCCCCAAGGCGTTCGTCGTTTTGAAGCCCGACGCCAAAGCGACCGCCCAGGATATCCAGCAATTCGTCGCCAAAGAGGTGGCCCACTACAAACAAATCCAGCTCGTGGAGTTCGTAGAAGAGATCCCGAAATCCGCTTCCGGAAAGATCCTGCGACGACTGCTCCGCCAGAAGTCATCGTAGGGCCATCCAGAATCAGCGGTGTGACTCGATTGTCACGGCGTGAAGCGGCAGAAAACGAGCAGGGCTTTGTTTTGAAGTGAATGTTCGCGTGGCACGCTCGTTGCTCTAGAAGTCAGGAGTCGAGCACCGATTCGTCGCGGCGAGTGCCGTGACGCTTTGGCGCTCGGGAGTTCTTTCTTCTTCATATCCTGGCCGTAGGGCGCGGCCGGGGGAGGGTGTTCGAGTGATGATCACACGTCGAATTGCGTGGGTGTGTGCACTGGGTTTGGGCCTTGGGACGGTTTCGGTGGCGGGAGACGCTCGGGCGTGCGGCGGCACGTTCTGTGACCAACCCGCTCCGGGAATGCCGCCCATGCCAGTGGACCAATCGGGAGAGAACATTCTGTTTCTGACCGCCGACGGGCAGGTCGAGGCTCACGTGCAGATTCAGTACACCGGAGATCCGGAACGCTTCGCCTGGCTCGTGCCCGTCCCGGCCATTCCCGAGCTCGAGGTCGGCTCGCAGCAGTTGTTCATCAACCTGCTCAACGCCACGGTGCCGACGTTCTCCATCACCACGACCGCGGACGTCTGCGCGTCCGGCATCGGCTCGTCTGGACCGAGCTCGAGCAGCAGTGTGGGCTGTAGTGGCCTTGGGGGGAGCGCTGACTCCACTCTCGCCGGCGGCGGCGCTTTCCAGGACCAAGACGATTTCGAAGAGAACGGGCCTCAGGTCGTGCTGAAGCAGGCGGTGGGGGCCTTCGACGTGACGGTGCTCCAAGGGGACACCGTCGAGGAGCTGACGACTTGGCTCGACACCAATGGATTCGACGTGCCCGACGACGCCGGCCCGATCCTCGGGCAATACGTCGACGCGGGTCACTATTTCATGGCGATACGGCTCACACCGGGTGCCGGCGTCGACGAGATTCATCCGTTCGTCATGCGCTACGAGGGCGACACCCCGGCCATCCCCATCAAGCTCACGCGAGTGGCGGCTACGGATGACATGCCCGTTCGTGCTTTTTTTCTCGGTGACGGCCGGTACTACCCGAGCAACTACCACCACGTCACCGTCAACGAGCTCCAGTTCGACTGGATCAACGTCGGCTCGAACTATGCTGATGTCATTTCGAGAGCTGTCGATGACCCAGCCGCCGACGGCCACGCGTTCGTGACCGAATACAGTGGCGCGAGCAACGTCGTGAGCCGCACGGGACTCCGTCCCACCGCCTGGGACGCCGATGTTTTTCGAGCCATCGATCCCGTCGACGTGATCGAGGAGCTCGAGCGGCAGGGTCTGGTGAGCTGCCAACGGTCGTTTCAGTGCGGCACGTCCCACGCCCTCGTGCTTCCGTTGCTTCGCGAGTTTCTCCCCGCCCCAGCGATGGATGAGGGAGACTTCTACAGCTGTCTCGGCTGCAACTCCCACCAGATCGATCTGGAGGCTTGGGACGGTGAGGAATTCGCCGACGCGTTCTTCGAGCAAATTGTGGCCCCCGGGGCGCACGCCGAGGCTTTGCTCTCGCGCTTCCGCCACCTCACTCGTCTCTTCACGACGATTTCTCCTGCGGAGATGACCGTGGATCCGACCTTCGTCGAGACGAGCCAAAATAGCGCAGTGAGCACGCAGCTTGCTGCCACGACGAGGATCCCTTGCGTCGGACCCAACTTCACTCAGGTTCCGGGCGGTGATGTGGTCGCGCTGCAGGGCAGCTGGCCCGCCTTCGGGGCGGACATGCCCGTCGCGAGGACGGTCGAGCTCTACGATGCTCGGGGGACCGCAACCATCGTCGCGGATCACTCGACCGACGTCGATGACGCCATCGGAGCGTGGAACGATCTTCAGGGTTTCGATGGCCCGCCGCCCGCTGGATCCAACGGCTCTGCTACCCCGAGCTCGAGCTTCGGTGGGGACTCCGGCGGCTGCGCGTGTAGCGTTCCCGCCGGTCGAGAGGCGCCTGCGTATGGCATGCTCGGCTTCGTCGCGGTCGCCTTGCTACGTCGAGCACGATCTCGAAGGCGGAGCTCGCCAGCGTGTTAGAGTCGCGGCATGAGTTCCTTTCGCAGGCTTGGCTCTTACACTGCTGTTCTGGTCACTGCCTGTTTCGCCGCCGGATGCGGCGACGGGTCCTCGACTGAAGGCGCCGGAGGACAGGGCGGTGCTGGGGGGCAGGGCGGCGAGGCGGGAAGCGCGGGCGCCGCCGGCAGCGGGGTGGGGGTGCAATACACTCCGCCCGGACAGCTCGGCCCGTATCCGATTGGCACCGTCACGATCGCGCTGACCGATACGAGTCGCGCGAGCTGACTACGGCTGATCCGGGCGACAAGAGATATCTGCCGACGGAGATTTGGTACCCGGCGGTCGAAGCGGCACGCAACGAAGAGAAGTCGACCTTCGCGTCTTATCTCGGCGAAGCGGCGTCGCTGGTGCCCGCGCTCGGCCCGCTGCTCGGGTTGAGCCCCGAGCAAACCGACGCGCTCGTCACGGATCCAACCGGAAGCGTGCGTGACGCGGCGATCGCGGAAGGGGGGCCATTTCCGGTCGTCGTCTTTTCGCACGGCAACGGAGGGGTACGCTTTCAGTCCTTCTTCTTGACCGAGTACCTCGCCTCCCACGGCTATATCGTCGTCAGCCCCGATCACACGGGGAACGCGGCGGTGAGCTCACTGCCGGGAGGCGATCTCACCGGGCTGCTTTTGCCGGCCGGCGTGCTCCCGAACGCGGTGGCGGTCGACCCCGCCTACAGCTTCGACTTGCAGGGCACCGATCGCCTCGCGGACGTCTCGTTCCTCGTCGACTCGGTGATCGAACTCAACGAGTCCGATCCGGACGGTCGTTTCACCGGCAAGATCGACATCGAGAACGTCGGTCTGACCGGTCACTCGTTTGGTGGGTTCACCACGGTAGCCGCGATGGTGGCCGACGATCGGTTCGACGTGGGCGCGCCGATGGCCGGCTCGCCCCCGACGGCGGCAATGGATCGACCCATCATGCAGTTTCTCGCGACCGAAGACCGCACCATCGGGCTGACGGGCAATGACGTGATCGAGCAGCAGTACCAGGGGCACCAGGGGCCGAAGGCGATCTTGCGTTTTACGGACGCCGGTCACTTCTCGTTCAGCAACATGTGCTTGTTGCTGCCGGACAACGGAGATGGCTGCGGGACGAACACTCGCCTCGGCACTGGAGAGACCTTCAGCTTTCTCGCCGACACTTCGGTGCACGAAGCGACCAACTTCTACCAAACCGCCCTGTACGGCTTCTATTTGAAGGGCATCGAGCAATACGCCGACGACCTCACCGCGGAGCCCTTCGGCGAATTTGTCGAGATCGAGCGCGACCAGATGCCCTGAGCCGTCGAAGTGGCGGATTCGGGCGGAACCCCGCCGCGACTCACTTGTCAGACGTCGATGAGCGGAGGATTCTCCCCGTCTCGAAGGGTGTTGGGCATGAGTACGGCTTGGGTGAAATCTGCGGTTTTGGGCTTGGGGCTCGGCATCGCCATCTCGGGATGCAAAAAAGAAGAGCCGCCGCCGGAAGAGGAGCCCTGGAAGGTCGCCGTCTCGTCCGTCTCTGCTTCGAGTGGAACCCCCGGCGCGGGCGCTTCGCGCTGCGCCGCAGATGGCTCGAGCTGTGTACCTCTCGAACCGGGCAAGAACGTCGAGCTCGACGCGTTGATCCAGACGAGTCCCGGCGGTCGCGCCGAGCTCGAGATCGGCCAAGGCGCTGCGCTCGAGATCGGTCCGAGCTCGGAGGTGCTTCTACGAGCCGGAGATGCGCCGTCCCTCGAAGTTCGCTCGGGGCGCGTCGTTGTCGAGCACCCGGAGGCGGAGAAGG
>JAJDAH010000018.1 GCA_029261965.1 Polyangiaceae bacterium | reverse complement strand
TTTCCTTTCGTCGTCGCCCCCGCCGAAGGCGACCAGGGCACCCACCGGCACGATCAGGAGCGCGCCGGCGATGAGCCAGATCTTGCCGCTAGTCGATTTGTCGCCCACGCGCGTGCGCCCTCAGGAAACCAGTCGATAGTGCGGGACCCAACCGCTTGCGTCCTTGAAGAGGCGGACGCAACGGATGTTCTTCTTGTCGGTCAGGAGGAAACGGTGGTTGCGCTTGGCCGGAACCACGATGAGGTCTCCCGGCTCGACTTTCACCCTCATCCATCGATCGCCGAGCGAGCGAATGTCGAAGATGCCCTCCCCATCGAGCACGAACCGGACTTCGTCGTCGTCGTGCACGTGCTCGTCGACGAATTTGTTGCAGATCGTGTCGAGGTTCGGTGTTTTCGGATCGAGCGCGATGGTGTCCTGCTCGATGTACCCGCGTCGATCCCTCAGCTCGTCGAGCTTCTCTTGGTACTCGGTTTCGTCGGTGGACAGCTTTTCGTAGAGCACGCCCTGAGCGCTCAGATCGAGCCGCGTGAGGTCTTCGTCGTTGTCTATCCAGTGTGCTTGCATGGCGTCCCCGTCGGTTTTTGGGTCGGGTCGATGCCGAGCTGCAACATGCGCACCGCGGCTTCGAACAAGTAGTCGTAGCATTCGGCTTGAGTTTTTGCCTCCACCCAATCTTTGCCCCAAACGTAGACCCCGTGCCGCCGCACGAGGACCGCGTCGGAGTCCGGATAGGACTTCATCGCTTCGGCCATCGTGTCCGCGAGATCACATTCGTGGGCCGTGTTCTCGATGATCGGGATCACGAGCTCGTCCGGATACCCCGTCCCGCGAATGCCCTTCATCATCTCGAGGTGCGTGACCCGAAATTCCGTTTCGTAAACCAGCGTGGCGAGCACCGCGTGAATGCTGTGGTTGTGCAGCACCGCGCCAGCTCCGCGGAGACGGAACGCATTGAAGAATAGAGGCGCGCACTGGCTGAGCGAGCGATCGGCGCTCGGCGAGTTCGTCACGTTGCCGTCTTCGTCGAGCTCGAAGAGGTCGCTCTCCCGTAGCCTCTCCTTCTGGACCCCGCTTGGTGCCATGAACACCCGACCCGCTTGGCGAATCGCCACTCCGCCGCCGGTGCCGGAGACCCAGCCCATCGAATAGAACTGCCGGCAGAGCTCGACGATTCGCGCTTTGGGATCGTCCGTCATTCGGAAGACGGTAGCGAGGCGCGGCTCACTGACAAGTCGACTGTTCGCAGTTCAGCATGCACGTGGGATCGGGGTCCGTGCAGGTGCCCGTGCTGCACATGCCGGTGCTGTCGCAAGCGCAACCCATGTCACCGGCCGTGCACATGATGCATTGGCCGTTGACGCACTCGACGCCACTTTCGCTGCACGGAAACGAGCCACTGCAGCCACAGCCCAGCATGCCGACCTGACAGAAGCCACCGCCCCCGGCACCGTCGGTGCTTCCGTCGCCGGAGTCGTCGCTGCACGCGAGCGACAGCATGGCGGAAATCAACAACAAGGAGCCAAGCGCGGCGATCTTCTTCATGAGCACGACCATCTCAGATGGTCGAGGGGCTCGCAAGGCGCGCGGTGGTCGCTGGCGGCGCCGTTCGAGAGCACGTAAACTCGCGCGGATGAAGGCGAGACGGGCGAGCTTGGCTGGCGCACCGGGATCGGGGTCTGGGGCTTGGCCCAAGCAGGCCGGGAGCCCCCGGGGATCGACCCCGGGCGCGCCCAGAGTACCGGGCGGTGGATCCCGCGCTCCGGTGCGAGAAAACTTCAGCCTCTGTTTTTGACGAGTGATGGCGGTTGCTGTCGGATCCCCGGTTCCCGAGGAGCTCGCGCGCGCGCCAGTGCTGGATGCGTCCGGTGCTTCCGCGCCCCTCGGTAGCTATTTCGGAGACGACGCGACTCTGCTCGTTTTCCTCCGTCACTTCGGCTGCATCGGTTGCAGCATCCAAGTCGCAGAGATCGCTCCGCGCCTTCGACAGTTTCACGAGCTCGGTCTGCGTAGTGTGTTCATCGGCAACGGCAACGCCGATCACATCGCGGGCTTCGTGGAGCGCCACGGCCTGGGCGACAAGTCGGTCACCATCGTCACCGACCCGACGCTGAAGACCTATGCCTCGCTCCACCTTCCGCGCTCGATCTGGGCGACGTTCGGACCGCGCGCCGTCCTCGAGGCGCTGCAGGCTCGCGGTCGAGGTCTTCAAAACTACCGGACCGAGGGCGATGACCTCCAGCAAGGAGGGCTCCTTTTGCTCGACGGTGACCACGTGGTCGTCCATCGGCACGGAAATCGGAGCCTGGGTGACGTCGCGGACACTGGAGACGTCGTCGACGACGCGATGAGGCTGCTCATCCGACGGCAACCACCAAAGCAGGACGTGATCTGATGTCGAACTACCTACTGCACATGGCGAACGTGCTCTATCTGTTCTCGTATCTCCTGCGCGACATCCTCTGGCTTCGCTCGCTGACGGTGGTCGCGATCTTTCTGCTCATCACGCACTTCTACCGACAAGATCCCACCAACTACGCGCCGATGGTCTGGAACGTGGTTTTTGCGTCGATCAACCTGTTTCGAATCAAAAGCCTTCTTCTCGAACGGCGCCCAATCAAGCTGGCTGAAGACGAGCAGCACCTCTATCAAATGTTGTTCAGGTCGATCACGCCGAGGGAGTTTTCGAAGCTCTTGAAGATCGGCACGTGGAAAGAAGCCGCCGCCAACGAGCGCATCGTCGAACAGGGAGAATCACTCGAAGAGCTCGTCGTCATCTATTCCGGCAGGGCGCAGGTGGACGTCGACGGCAAGAAGGTCGCAACCCTCGCGGACGGATCGCTCGTCGGGGAAATAGCGTTTCTCACGGGGGACGCACCGTCTGCGAGCGTCGAAGCCGTAGAGCCCGTGCGCTACATCTCGTGGCCCGTCGAGGGGCTGAAGACGTTTCTGAAAGACAACCCCGATCTGCGGGCAGCCTGGCAGATGGTGATCGGCACCGACTTGGCGCTCAAGTTGCGGACCGCGTAGCTACTGCTGGTACGGACACTCGCCGCGGCTACCGAAGATCCCGTTGCCGAGCTTCTGTTGGATGTCCGGGGTTTCCGTCTGCAGCCATTCGTCGAAGTTGAACCTTCTGCCCGCCCAGGCGGGGTTGAACGTGATGCAGCGAGCTCCCTCGGCGAGGATGATGCCCGTTCGCTGAGCTTCCAGCGGAGTGGTGTAGCCGAAGAGGAAGCACATCTCGTTTTCGCCGATGCCGAAGCACATGTCGTGGTCCGTGGTGTTGTCGAACTCGCAGCTGAACCGAACGGCGTTCATGTTTTCGGTGACGATCGCGGGGTCGTAGGTTTCGATGTCGCTGTCGGCGAGCCCCGTGCCCTTTCGGCTGTAGGGTGTTTCGAGGGTCTCCATCCAGCCGTCGTGGGCTGGCTGGTTGTACTCTTCGCCGTTGTTGCTGCCGAAATCCATCATCGAGCTCCCGAACTCGGCGGTGAAGCCCGTCGCCCACTGATGGGTGTGCGGCATGATGGACGCCACCTCTCCGCCCGCCCAATTGCACGTGGTCGTGAGGGTCTTCGATCCGCGCGGGGGAAGGAGGAAGTCGAGCCAGAAGTAGACGAAGATGCCCGAGGGGTGCGTCACCAGATCGAGCGGCATCGTGTAAAAATCCCAGGCCGCTTCGACGCGGAGGCGATCGGGCGTCGTGTTCTGGATGTGCACGTCGGTCATCACTTCGAGGCCGCCGCCCACCTCGTAGGCGTAGCCGTCGGGCAGCGCGTACCGCTCGGTGTTCAAGACCTGCGTGCTGTTCGCGAACAGCACGTTGGGAATGAAAAGATCACTCGTGTCCGCGCCGGACAAGATGGTGTTGATCTGTCCGAAGATGGTCACGTCCGCGCGTCCTCGGCACTTCGGGTAGGGCTGAGCGCCCTCGGTCTCGTCAATCTTGAGAGCGTAGAGGTTGGCGTGGTGCAGGCCTGGGCTCGTGTGCAGCTCCGCGGTATAGACCCAGGTGTTGTTGAGATTGGGGATCGGCCACGAGTGACATTCTTCGAACTCGTCGCCCGGATCGGCGAAGCGGGGCTCCATGACGAGGCGAAATCCGCTCTTCGGTGGTGCTGGCAGCGCGATGAGCTGGAGCGGGTCGTCCGGATTGCCGAGCACGACGTTGTCGGTGTCGAGCTGGTCCGCGGGCTCGTGCCGGTACGGATCCAACACGCACTCGCCGCCTTCTAGAACCTCGTTCGCGGCGCATCCTTCACCGGGCACGGGCTCGGTGCCTTCGTCGCTCGAGCCACATGCAGCGGTGCACGCTGCGAGCAGCCCCGCGATCCCGATCCGTGAGCATTTTCCAATTGGCAACATGCGAACCTCTCCCGAATACGGGTCAACGCTAGTCTTGATGTTGGCGCACCTAGCGTCAAGTTGCGTCCGCTTTTCCCACATCGATACTTAGTCGCGGGCTGGGTCGCCGGTCGGGTCGACGGCTGGTCGCTGTGGGCGGAAGCCACCCGAATTCGCACAGCGTCGTCTGCATTGGGCGCTTGGCAGCGGAGCATCGCTGCCCATTGCCGCGCACGGCGAACGCGCCTACCAGGTTCGGCATGAAGAGTTCTCTCGTCGGACTCGGCCTGTGTCTGACGGCGCTGCTCGCTTGCAAGCAAGAAGCGGGTAACGATTCAGCGCCTTACGCGTCGGCGGCGCCCATGGCGACGACCTCACCGGCGGCGTCACCGCCTTCGACGGCCTCGGCAAAGCCGACTAGCGAGCCGCCAGTGGAGAAGAGCAAACCCTCGACCCGCGTATTGACGGCCGACGAGCTCGCGCCGTTGCGAAAGAGCATGGCGTCGGGGACCAAGGTGATCAAAGAACAATCGTTCCTGGTCGAGTTCGAAAAAATCGGCGAGTGCAGCTTCGTTTCCGCGTTGGCGCCGAACGAGCGTGAGTTCGTCTTCTTCATTTTCAAGAACGGCAAGGTCTACAAGGGCCTGCTGACGCCGGAGAAGCTCAAGAACTGGGTACCCGGGACCGTCAACGCGGTCGCCTTCAAAGACGTGGACGGTGACGGGCTCGAGGACATCGTCGTCGTCGCGGAATACATGGCGGGTGTTGGTCAAGCGGGCAAGAAGACTCCCGCGGCCATCGTGTTCATGCGGGTCGGCGTCACGTTCAAGCTCGACGTTGCCCGGAGCGAAAAGGCGTCCAAAGCCGGTAACGACGTGGCTCGCGCTGCGCAGCTCGCCCGCTGACACTCGGGAAGCGCCGTGAAGATCTGGCTGGAGCGCGCCGTCCACCGCGGCAAGCCGGTTTACACCCTGAGACGCGACAGCGTCGTCATCGATTCGCGCCAGGCCGTCGCCGAGTGGAAACGCAAGCTCGATAGTGCGATGCGAACTCTCGGTAGCGAGCGGGTCTACTTGCTCATCGACGTCACCGGATTCGAAATCGATCCGGCCTTCGCGGCTGAATACGGCAAGGTGGCCAAGCGCATGGTCGAGGATCGGGCGCTGGCCGTGCTCCGCTACGGAGATCTCAAAGGAATGACGGCGTCGACCGTGCGGCTCCAAGCCGTGATTCACAAGTTCTCGTCGAACGTGTTTCGCGATCGTGCGGCAGCGCTGGTCGCGCTCGATCAGATCCTCGACCAGTCAGAGTCGGCCTAGCATCGGCGCCTTGTACTCGAATTCAATCGAGCGGCTGCCGTCACGGACGCCCCCGAATGGTGTCGGTCCTCAAGGGCCGAGGTAACAGTCGGGTTCCGTCGCGAGATCCGTCAGCGGCGCGGAGAGCTCCCAGACTCGGATCTCGTCGTTGTACTGCACGCCTTGGCTCGCGGTGGAGCCGGCGTACATGCCCCAGTGAGCGTACGTGTGACGTGTGCCGGGAAAGCTCGAGAGCTGGGTCACGTCGGCTCTCAACATCGGCACGCCGTCCTGCCACGCCTGAACGAAGCCGGTCGACCCTTCGTAGTGCAGATAGACCGTGAAGCGGACCCAGCGACGAAGGGGGAACTCCGGCACGGGCTGAGGGCCGATGTATTCACCCAAGAACGGGTCGGTGTGAGCGAACTCGAGCTCGCGACGGCGCACGCTCATCGTGTGCAGCGCCCACTGACCGCTGTTGCCCTCGCGGTTGCCCCACGTGCCGAAGTGAATCCACTCGTCGCCGAGCACGGTGTAGTCGACGTCCAAGTAAACCCAGAACGTGTTTACCGCCGGGGTTTGCACGTCGTAGGAAACTCCGGGGTATGCACGATGGCTTTCGGTCGCGGAACCGACAATCCAACCCTTGTAGGAATGATCTCCGGCGTGCACCGGCTCACCGCTCGCACGGTCGATGATCGTCCAAGCCGAAACGCGGCCCGACGGCATCGAGCCGTCCGGCGACCACGATCCGTTGTCGAAGCTGTCGAGCTCTCCGGGGAAACCATTCTCGAAGCCGGTGTTCCACGCCAAGGTGCAGGCAAGCGTGGACGTGCCGCCGCCGGCGCCTCCAGAACCAGACGCGCCACCAGATCCGGGTGCGCCCCCCGAACCCGCGCCGCCGGTGCCCGCGGTTCCGCCCGAACCCGCCGTTCCGCCGGAGCCAGGGCCGCCACCAGTACCAGGGCCGCCACCGGAACCGGAAGTGGCGCCGGAACCCGACGCGCCGCCGGAGTTGGCGCCGCCGCCGCTTGCTAGGCCGCCAGAGCCTCCCGAGTCCGAACCGCCGCCGCTGCCCGTATCGGCTCCGCTTCCGCCCGAGCCACTCGCGAGTCCCGATCCGTCCGCGGAGTCGCCCGCGCCGCCACCATCCGAGCAAGCCAGGCATGCGAACAAAGCGCCGCTCGCGAGCCAGACTCCCGTGGGCGAGAACAAGCGTCGGCCCGGGGCCTGGGCAGCTCGGCTCATGGTTTGGCCAGCTTGACGATCGAGCCGTTATTCGGGCCCGAGCCGGACGCCGGCCAGTAGATGGCGTCGTCGTCGAGCAAGATGTTGCCGATGCCGGATTGTCCGCCCTGCACGATCGTCGCCCTCGCTCCGGGAACCTTTGGCGCTTGCACGATTTGAGCGGCGTTCGACGTGGTCCAATAGATGTGCGTGTCGTCCACTGCGATGTTGGTCACCCCATTCGGAAGCTCGGCCGTGTCGACCATCGTTTCAACTGCGCCACCCGCTTTAGGTCGCCTGAGGATCGTGTCGGCCGCCCAGTAGACGTGCGTTGAATCGAGCGCGATGGACTTCGCCGGTCCCGGTGGTGTGTTGCTCGTCAATCCGCCGAGCAGCGAAGTCTGGCCGACGCCGGAAAGAAGCGCAGTAAACGCGTCCGTCGCGTCGAGCTCGATCCACTGAATTCCTTGCGCCGACGTGCTGAAAAGCGTGGGGGCCTGAGGTGAGCCCTTCGTCTTTTTCCAGATGTCACCGGTGAGATTGAGGGTGTAGTAGACGTTGAAGGCATCGACCGCGACGCCCCAGGGCAACGTGTTGCCCATAGTGTTTGCAAGGGTCCCTGGGAAGCCAACAGAGTTTACGCCGATGGATCGAACCGAACCGGAGAATTCGGCCGTGATGAACGTCGTCCAATAGACGTTGATACCGTCCGTGGCGAGGTCACTGATGTTGCCTTCGTTCGGCGCCAGTGTGGTGACCATGCTTCCTTGCTTGGCAACCTTCTTCACGCCGCCGTCGGAAACACCGAAGAAGTAGACGTTCACGTCATCCATGGCGATGCGCGACGGTCCCGCCTGGCCCGCTGCGAGCAAGATCGGTTGGCAAATTCCCAGGACACAGGCGCCGCCGAGGCAATCGTGCCCGCATCGGCCGCAACTGTTCGGGGAGTTGAACACCTCGGTTTCGCAACCGTCGTCGGCGTTGGGGATGGCCGGCGTCGTGCAGTCGTCGAACCCGGCATTGCACACGGGTGCGCAGCTGCCGCCGACGCAAGCTCGGGTCGACGTACCGACCGACGAGCATACCCGTCCACACGCGCCGCAGTTGTTCGCGCCGGTGTCCAAATTCGTTTCGCAACCGTTGTCCGGCTGCGGCGGGGTCGGCGTCGAACAGTCGCCGAAACCACTGCTGCACGTGGGCGCGCAAGTTCCGCTCGTGCACGTGCGAGTCGCGGCACCGGCTTCGCCGCAACGCCGGTTGCAGCCACCGCAATGATCGGCGCTCGACAGCGGATCGGTTTCGCAACCGTCGTCGGCGTCCGGGGGATCGGGAGATTCGCAGTCGAGAAGCCCCGACGCACACGAGTGCACGCAAACGCCGCCAGCACACGAGCTGGAAAGCGCTGGGCCATTGCACGAGTGGCTACATTCGCCGCAGTGCTCGTTCGTCGTGCGCACGTCAGTTTCGCAGGTCGAATCGTTGTCGCAATCAGCGAAGTTCGCCGGACAGCCCGCGGCGCCCCCGGTCCCGGCGCCGCCCATTCCGCCCGTGCCCGCGCCGCCGCTTCCGCCCGCGCCCACACCGCCGCTTCCGCCCGTGCCCACGCCGCCGCTTCCACCCGTGCCGCCACTCCCTCCGGTCGCTCCCCGTCCACCAGTGGCTTGCCCACCGCTGGCCGCCGAGTCGCCGCCCGCATCTTGGGCGTCGCAGGTTCGAGACTCCTCGCAGGTCGTAAAGCTATCGGAGCAGCCCGGTGTGGTCGTGAGCCCAATGGCCAGCATTGGGATCGGAGCAAAGCAGGCGATATGGCGAAGTCGGGAAGGCACTAGCTAACACCCCTCGGTCTGGAAGCCGTCGCAGGGTAGCCCGAATGCCACCGAGGGGCGAGATAGCCTCGCTTCGGTTTCCAGTCCCCCGGGTCGCCTCGTCGGCGGGGCCGGCTTCTCGAGGCATTGAACCTCGGCGAATCGCCGGTCGATGGATCGACGCTCGGGCGGACCTGATTCACACACTCTTCAGAGGTTTTCACACAGTCTTCAGAGGTTCTTGCTCGGCCTTCGCACTCGACCAGCCCATCGCAATACGTGCTCAGCGATTTGTCGACGGCTTTGGTTGCGTTCCCACCGCCACACTCCATCGGCAGTGCGAGGACAGCCGCCACGTTCCAACGGGCACACGCTCCCGCTTCCAGAAGCCCCACCGACTCACGAATCAACGTACCCATGTCGAGATTGTTGCAGTCCTCGCGCGAAACGTCACGCCAATCTCCGGCGCCGACGCCCGCACCCCGCGCCGCTTCTCGACCAGCGCTCGACCAGCGCTCGTCGCCCACTCAACTCAGGCCCGACTGATTCGTCGCGGTGTTACCCCGTCGCGTAGTTGGGTGTCCCAAAATCAAGATCGCTCTTTTGGATCAATCGGCTCGGCTCGCTCGTGAAGCGGAGGTTGCGGTCTGCCGAACTCGTGGTCAGGAGCGAAGCGTCGAGCTCCCGCGTGTTGGTCCACCGGTCCGAGACCCGGTGCACAGGCTCGCCAGTACCTTGGTCGCCAGTACGTTGGTCTGCCGTGGGCTGGTCGCCGGAGCGCTGGTCGCCGGAGCGCTGGTCGCGTTTGTTTCTCATGTACTGGGTTCCAAGCGCTCTTTCGGCAGCGTGTTGATTGTGCGCGCGGCAGCGGAGGCGCAGGTTCTCGACGGTCGACTCGCCGCCGCGGCAGACCGGCGTGGCGTGGTCCAGCTCGAGGCCGGCGGTTTCTCGGCAGCGCTGGTCGTGCTTGGAGACGAAAGTGCAGCGCGCCTCGTCGCGACGCCAGACATCGCGGGTGACTTGCGCCGGCACGTAGCGGTCCTTTCTTTGATGGTCGTGGCGGGTGTCTTTGGGAGCGTGGGGGCGATCGGTTTCTGCGCGACGGAGCTTGCGGAGTCGATTCACGAGCTCGCGCATGGCGATTTTTTGCACGGCGGCGATGTCGCGATTGGGGACTTGGTGTTGGAGTAGATCGCGGGCTTCTTCGAGCAGGTCGATGTGTTCTTGGTCGGCGGTGAAGCGGACTTCGTAGCGATGACTCACGCTCCGCGCTGGCGCGCTGGGATTGGCGGGGTTTGCTGGATCGCCGGTGTGGGCGGGATCGGTCGCATCGCGCGGGCTGGCGAAGCTGAGGCGGCCGATGTCGTCGGTGGTCCGCGCTAGCGCGGAGGGATGCATCGATTCCGGCGCGTTGGTGGGCGCGCCTCCGGGGTGATTGCCGGGCGGGATTTCTCGCACGGGACCGGCGAACGAGGCGGTGTACCTCGCCATGCTCGGCGCGCTCGTTCGGCGCGGACCGAGCGGGAAGATGCGACCGGGCACCTCGGGTCGCGGCGCCACTTCCGCGACGAGCAGTTGGATTTCGCGCTTGGTTCGGAAGCGGGAGCGGGCAAGCAGGTCTTGGTGATTGCTCTCGGTGAGGTGCGGCGCGAGCAGCACGATGCCGGTCATGTGGATGGCAGCGGACTCGAGCATTTCGAAGAGGATCGGGAAACGACGCGCTGCTCGGGAGGCTGTCACGCGGCGTTGGGCTTGGTCCTCGCTCATTCGGAGCTCGTAGACGCAGTAGGTGTAGAGCGAAGAGCAAGCGGCGTCGCGGTGGATGCCGCGGGCATCGACTTCGGCGAGGTGCGCGAGAAGCTGCGCGGTGAGTTGATTGCTGCGGCCGACGAGCTCTTTGAGGTTGGTGAGTAGGGCGTCATTGGCGGTGCCTTCGAGGCAGTACGGTGTCGTCATGACGACAACATAATCACCGGGGGTCGCGGCCTGCTGAGCCGCGCGCTCGCGGGCTCGTGGCGCAAAAATGTTCGTTCGATCGACGAGCGACCTGAAACGCTGCGAGCGCGGCGGTGTGGTGCGACGGCGATGTGGTGCAGCAACGAGCGGCGCTGACGACGGTTGTGCGCGGAAAATCTGTCAAGGGGCTGGGCGTAGGTTTCTCGTTTGTTTTCGCCCGGCAGGCGGCGTTCGAGCGAGCGCGCGGTTGGAAAAAGGCGGGCTTGAACGACGAATCGTTCGCCCGGGTGCGGATTCGGAGGACGAGCCACCGCGAGCCGAGTTCTGAATCGTCGACGCCGGCGCAGGGCGCGACGGCGAGCTACGCAAGGCGAGCCCTGAAAACGTCCGCGACGGCGAGCCACCCGAAGCGAGCCACCCGAGGCCAGCCATCCAAGTCAGCCACCCGAGGCCAGCCACCCGAGGCCAGCCACCCGAAGCGAGCCCTGAAAACGTCCGCGCCGGCGCGGGTTGCGGCG
>JAJDAH010000170.1 GCA_029261965.1 Polyangiaceae bacterium | reverse complement strand
GGACACGGTCACCGCCCGGCTGCGGGCTCTCGTCGACGGCGGGGCACCAAGCCTGCGCGCGGTGGCGGTCGTTCAGCCCGTGTGAGCCGCCGTCGTTCGCGAGGGCCGCAAGCGTCGACGTTGCGGGCTATCGAGACCAGGCGCTCAGGTCGCTTTTTTGGGCGGTGCTTTCGGCTTGTCTGCTTCGGCGTTCTCTTGGGCGCGGCGGTGCTGCCACACCGCGTTCTTTTTTGCGCGGCGCTTGCGTTCGCGGCGTCGGACTCTGGGGTTCTGGGGCATCGGGGACTGTTTACTGGTTTTCCGTGGGCCCTGTAAACTCTGTAAATGCCGCGCGACACAGGCGCCCCAGAGCTGAACGCCAATGTCGGGCTCCGGCTCCGCCAGCTGCGGCTCGATCGCGGCTACTCTCAGGCCGAGTTTGCTCGCCGATTGGGGATTTCTCCTGCCTATTTGAACCTCATCGAGAAGGGGCGTCGCACCGTCCAGCTGCCGCTGCTCTGGAAGGCGCTCGATCTGCTGGCGGTCGAGCCGGAACCGTTCATCTCGAGCCTTGGCGAGCAGCCGGTCGAGGCGAGTCTCGCGCAATTGCTCGATGAGCCTTTGCTTCGCTCGCTCAATTTGGACAAGGAGGACCTGGCCTCGCTCGGGGCGGAGCCCCGCGCCGCGACTACGATTACGACGCTCTTCAACCTCTACAAGAATACTCGTCACCAACTCGACAACGTTCTGCGTACCGTGTCGCGGCGCGAGGCCGGCCGCAAAGCTCAGCTGTCGATGGGCGGCGAGGGGGAGCTGTCCCCGTCCACGTTGCAGCTCGACTATTCGCCGCTCGACGAGGTGACGGATTTTCTTCAGACGCACGCGAACTTCTTTCCCGCACTCGAAGAAGCGAGCGAAAGCATGCGTCGCGACTTTGCGCTTGCGCGTCGCGTGCTCAGCGATCAGCTCATTCGAGTTCTCGAGGAGCGACTCGGTGTCGATGTCGTCATCGAAGAGGGGCGCCTGCGGGGCAGCGTCGTTCGCCGCTATGATCCGGCTGCAGGGTCGCTAGAGATCTCTCCGGAGTTGCCCGAGGCTCGAAGAAAATTCGATTTGGCTCATGTCGTCGGATTGCGATTGCTCGACGAGCTCGGTTTGTACGAATCCATCGCCGGTTCCTACGAAGCGAAGCATCCGGAAACACCAAAGCTCTTGCGCATACATCTGGCGAACTACTTCGCCGGGGCGATGCTGATGCCCTACGACGACGTCTTCCGCGAAGCGCAGCGAACGAGATACGACGTCGAGCGTCTCGCGGCATTGTTCGAGATGAGCTTCGAAGCGGCGGCACATCGCATCACGAATCTGAGTGATCCCAAGCGCCGCGGAGTGCCGATGCACTTCTTGCGCGTCGACCTCGGTGGGAACATCTCCAAGCGCTACTCCGCCACGGGCCTCCAGTTCCCGAGCGCCCTCGGCTCGTGCTCGAAGTGGGCCGTGCACACGGCGTTCCTCACGCCGAGCGTGATCTCGAAGCAGTTCAGCGTGCTGCCCGACGGCAGGGCCTATTTCTGCTTCGCAAAGGTCGTGACGAGCGCTGTGGGGGGCTCACTCGTGAAGGGGACGGTTTACTCCATCGGTCTCGGCACCCACGCTGAGGACTCGAAAAACTTCGCCTACGCCGACGATCACCCGCGATGGGCGCCCGAGCGCGCCGAAAAGATCGGAGTTCCGGTGGGCATTACCTGCCGTTTCTGCGAACGAACCGACTGCAATCAGCGCGCTGCCCCCAGCTACAAATTTGCGTTCAGCGCCGACGAGCACGTGAAGAAGGACAATTTCTTCTCGCCGATTCTCGAAAGCGATCTCGTGCGCAGAAAACGCGGGGAAACGGGCTGACGTTCGGTCGCACCTACTTTGCGAGTAGGCGAGCTCAGCGTTGGTAGTGCACGGTGATGCGTCCGCTAGCGAGCGCGGCGGAGCGGAGCGTCTTGTCGAGGTCCTTGGGTGGCGCGGTGCCGGGCCGAATGTCGGGCGGGCGCCGGTCGAGCGCATAGACGCTGAAGACGTAGATGTGCGCAGGATCCCCCTCGGGCGGACAGGGCCCTCCGTATCCCGTTTTCCCGAAGTCGTTGTTGAGCTCGAACGCTCCTTCGGGAAGGTTCGGTCCCTGAGTGGCTTCGGGCAACCCGTGGGTCGACACGGGCACGTCGAACAACGCCCAATGCACGAACTCGTCGGCTGATATGTCGACCACGGTGACCACGAGCGTGGTCGTTCCCTCCGGCGGAGGTGTCCAACGCAGATCGGGAGACCGGCCGAGGTTGTCGGGTCCGCTGCAGGCGTACTCGGGCCGAAGGGGTTTGCCGTCGTGGATGTGCAGCGAGCTGAGTCGAAAATCCGTTTGTGGCTTTGCGTCCTTGCTGTCCATTCCCGGCGTTTTTTGCGGAGGAAGGCAAGCGACGGCCGCCAGCGCCGCCGTGAGCCACGCGGTCTTGAGTGCCCCTGACATCACCCCCGCATTCGAGCAAGGGGCGGCTCGGGTTGTCAAACTTCCCACGTATTTCCGGAGTTCAGCAGGGCCTCGAGGTCGTTAGCGCCCGCGCGGTCCACGACCGCCTGCTTCTGCTGGCGCAGTGATTCGTCGTAGGTGGTTCGTTCGGTACGAAAGAGCACGCCGATCGCGACGGGGAAAGTCGGTCGCGGCATCCGCACGAGCAGGCTCGCGATGACCCCATTGGATTCGTCGTGCACGAGCAGGTCCGCTTCGGTCACGCCGTTCTCGCCGATCGTCACGGTTTCGAGAGCGAGCGTCTTCGGGTCGAGGCGCAAACCTCGGCGATTGTCTTTCCCGTAGAGCAGCGGTTGCCCGTTTTCGACACGCAACTGATTGTCGAGTTTGTTGTCCTTGTCGGTGAAGCTCTTGAACGCGCCGTCGTTGAAAACGTTGCAGTTCTGGTAGATCTCGACGAAGGCCGTGCCTCGATGCTCGCTTGCACGCTTGAGTACGCCGGCGAGATGCTTCGCTTCGACGTCGATCGATCGCGC
Organism: Polyangiaceae bacterium; assembly: GCA_029261965.1. GTDB lineage: Bacteria > Myxococcota_A > Polyangia > Polyangiales > Polyangiaceae > JAJDAH01. The sequence goes on along the minus strand of JAJDAH010000170.1, from coordinate 46,056 downwards.
GACGAACGTGCCGTTGCACCCCAGCGCGAACGAACAGGGATCCACCGGTTGATCCGCCGACCCCACGGGCGTGCTCGCAGTGACCTTGCCGACCTCGCTCGTCGGAGAATACTGGCCTTTGGTCAGCCCGTAGATGCGGTTGTTGAAGAGCAGGATCCGCACGTCGAGGTTTCGCCGCAGACAGTGCAGGAGGTGGTTGCCGCCGATGCTGAGAGAATCTCCGTCGCCGGACGCCAACCACACATTCAACTCGGGGTTCGTCGCCTTGATGCCCGTGACGAACGCGGGTGCTCGGCCGTGAATCGTGTGAAACCCGTAGGTGTCCATGTAGTAGGGGAAGCGCGCCGCGCATCCAATGCCGCTGACCCACACCATGTTGTCCGGCATGACGCCGACCTCGGGCATGACGCGCTGGACATTCGCCAGGATCGAGTAGTCGCCGCAGCCGGGACACCAACGCACGTCCTGGTCGGTCGAAAAGTCTTTTCGTGTGAGCTTTTTCTGGTCGATGACCTGGGACATGGCTCAGTTCTCCAACGTTTTGCGGATGCGGTCCTCGAGCTCTTCGATACGGAAGGGTTGACCTTGGATCTTCGGGTAGCTCTCGGCGGGAATCAGATACTCGCTGCGGATTAGCTTCACGAGCTGACCCATGTTCATCTCCGGGATTAGCACCCGGTCGAACCGGCTCAGCACGTCCCCCAGATTTCGCGGGAACGGAAAGAGGTAGTTGAGGTGGGCGTGGGAGACGCTCAGGCCGCGATCACGGCAGTTTCTTACCGCCTCGCGGATGGCGCCGTAGGTCGAGCCCCAGCCGAGCACCAAGAGCTTGCCGTGGTCGTCACCCAAACCGATCTTCTGCTCGGGAACGAACTTGGCAATGTTCGCGATCTTGGTCGCGCGGACCTGGCTCATACGCTCGTGGTTTTGCGGGTCGTAGGAGATGTGTCCGCTATCGTGATCCTTCTCGATGCCGCCGATGCGGTGCCGGAGACCCGGCGTGCCCGGGATCGCCCAATTGCGAGCCAGCGTTTCTGGGTCCCGGAGGAAAGGATGGAAGCCCTCGGCTTCCTTCCGGAAGTTGACGTCGATTTTTGGAAGATCTTCCACCTTGGGAATGAGCCAAGGCTCGGCGCCATTCGCGAGGTAGCCGTCGGTCAACAGAACCACCGGAGTCATGAACTTGGTTGCCAGCCTGACCGCCTCGATGGCCATGTGGAAGCAATCGCCCGGGGTAGACGCTGCGATCACGCAAAGGGGCGCTTCACTGTTTCGGCCGTAAACCGCCTGCAAGAGGTCCGCTTGCTCGGTCTTCGTCGGCATGCCGGTGCTCGGTCCAGCTCGCTGAATGTTGACGATCACCAATGGCAGCTCCACCGAAATCGCCAGTCCGATGGCTTCCATTTTCAGGGCCATGCCCGGACCGCTCGTCGTGCACACGCCGATGCCGCCGGCATAGGAAGCACCGATGGCGATGCATGCAGCGGCGATTTCGTCCTCGGCCTGGATCGTCGTCACCCCGAGGTGCTTGTGCTTGCTGAGCTCGTGGAGAATCGTGCTCGCCGGCGTGATGGGGTACGAGCCGAGCACGACCTCGAGACCGCTCAGTTGGGCTGCGGCCACCAAGCCCCAGCTGGTTGCCGTGTTGCCGGCGATGTTTCGGTACTTACCCTTGGTCACCGGCGCAGCCGGCACTTCGTATCGTTGATAACCGAGCTCGACCGTCTCGCCGAAAGCGTGCCCCGCCTTGAGCGCGAGGGAGTTCGCTTCGACCACGTCCGGCCGCTTGGCGTACTTTTTCTGGAGCCATTCGAGAGTCAGCTCGAGCGGGCGGTTGTAGATCCAGTACATCAAGCCGAGCGTCCAGAAGTTCTTGCACCGGTTGGCCTCCTTGACGGAGAGCCCGGTCGGCTTGACGGCGTTGACGGTGTGCTTGGTGATGTCGACCGAGAGGACCTGGTAGCCCTCGAGCTCGCTCCCCTCGAGCGGGCTCTTCTCGTAGCCCGCCTTCTTCAAGTTCTGCGGGGAGAACGCGTCGGCATTGACCACGAGCAGTCCGCCCGGAACGAGGTCCGGAAGGTTGGTCTTCAATGCTGCCGGGTTCATCGCCACTAAGACGTCTGGTCGGTCGCCGGGCGTGAACACGTCTTTCGACGCGAAGTTGATCTGAAAACCGCTGACCCCGTAGAGGGTGCCGGCAGGTGCTCGGATCTCGGCGGGGAAATCGGGGAACGTGGCGAGGTCGTTGCCGAGCACCGCCGCGGTGGTGGTGAACTGATCGCCGGTGACCTGCATTCCATCTCCGGAGTCGCCGGCAAAACGCACCACGGCTCCGATGATGGTTTTCGGGGTGTTGCTCGACCTCTCGCCCGACCCGGCGGGCTCCGGTTGCGCTGCCATTCGCCTTACGCGCTCCTTTTCAAGCTGCTAAGCGTGTGCTCGTCGATGGTTTCGGCTTCGCTCAGACTGTTGCCCGTATCCTAGCGGTTGTGGGCCGCCAGTTCACGGGCGTCGCTCCCTTGGTCAACAACTGACATAAGTTCTAATTTTAGACCAAAGGTCTAAAAATTAGGGACAGGCGACCATCTCGACGTCGTAGGCGATCGGCTCCGATGTGCCAGTGACGACAACCGAGTACGTCCGCCCGACCGTGCTCTGCCAGCCCTGCGGCAGGATCCGTATGGCCGAGCGACTGCCAAAACCGCGCTGGAGGGTGTCGACCTGGATGGCGAGCGGGGTGCCGCCCTCGGAGATCGTCACCTGCGCCGCGTCGAGGTCGATGCTCTGGCTCTGAATCGTCCAGCCCGTTTCATCTACCGTCTGGAAGGAGGCGTCGATGGCGCCGATCGGGAACGGTCCGGGTGCCGGCCAAGCGGTCCACGGTCGTCCCGCGCTTCCCGAGCCGCGAAGAACCCACATGCACGAGTCGCTGTCGGTGCTCCCGAGGCCGATGGGACCGAGAGAATTCGCAAGGATCCAACGGCGATGTCCCATCGTCGTGGGGTTACCCGGGTCCGCCATGTAGAGATCCACTGCTCGAACACCAGGCGTCGACGCGAGGTTTCCGTTTCCGGCGGCGTTCGCGCCTTCGGCGGTGTAGCAACTCCAGCTCATCGGCGGAGAGTGGTCGAGGTCGTTGTTGGCGTCGATCATCAGTGCGCATTGTTGTGCATCCGCGTCGCGAGAAGGATCGGTGACGACCGGCGGAAGCTCCGCCAGGAAACGGTAGAGGTTGACGAGCTTTAGGGCGTTGGCCCGACCTTCGGCAGAAACGTCGCCAGCGATGCAGCTGCCGAGGTCACCCGACCACGTGCCCTCGTTCATGTCCGCCCGGTCCTGGTTCCAACGCTCGCAGACTTCCATCTCTCTGGTGTTGATGCCGCCACCGCTGCCGGGTGAGCCCGCCATGCCGACGTTGCCGGTCCCGCCCGAACCGCCGCTGCCCGCTGCGCCACCCATGTCGCTGCCGCTCATGCCGCCGCTACCGCCGGCCCCGCCGGATCCCGTGCCGAGCCCGCATGCCACGCGGCACCCCTCGAAGTCGTTGCCAGAGCAGGTGCACTGGGTGAGGCAGTCGGCGCAGGCCGAGCACTCTGGTGCGGCACATCTAGCCCCGGCGTCTGCGAGGCCCTGAGAATCGTCGCTCGAGCTGCAACCGAGCGGGGCGAGGGTTCCCAACAGACCGGCAATAAGCGAGAGGCGACGCACCACGGTTTTTGATCTCAAGCGGTTGCGGCGTGCTTGCGTAGGAGGTCGGCGAGGCGGGGAGCCGCGTTTTCGACTTGCTTCTGCGCCATCGGTCGGAGCTTTCCGTAGGTCTTCTTGAGCACCGCCATCTTGGCATTCTTCGCTCGCTTGTCGGTGACCTCCAAGAGCGCGTTTGCGACACGCGGGCGATTCGCTTCCAGGTGATCGCCCGGGGGAACGCCCTTTTCGAGCGCCTCTTGGTACAGCGGGTCCAGCGCAGCCAGGAAATCGTCGAGCAGATGGTCCATGACGTCTCGCAGAAAGCCCGGCTTCACGCTTTTGACCAGCTTGTATCCCCCCTTGATCGCGATCCCCGAAATTCCGCCCTTGGAGGCGACTTCGAGATCCAGCGCAGCGAGGCAATCTTCGATTACGGCTTTGCGCTTGTCCGCGTTGCCGGCGATTTCGCCCAGGGGTTCGGCCATCGATGCCGCTCGTAGCACCAGCGCGCGCGATGCGTCAAAGTTGACTCACAACTCACCAATGCACCACCGTTTTGCATGTAGGTTCATGTCGTGAAATGACTCCCATTTCGCGACAATCGGGCTTGACGCTTTCGCTCGCGAGCGTGCCTAATCCGGTGAGCGTTACCGGCGAAAAGATATTTTCAACGAGGGACGGACTCGTGGGTCCAACGGACTTGCGAGCGTATCGAGGATCAGTGCACCGCGCATGAGCGACGACCTCAAACGAGGCATGAAGCTCGGAAAGTACGAGCTTCTGCTGCGTATTGGTCGCGGTGGCATGGCGAGCGTGTGGGTTGCCCGTGAACGCGCCGACAACAAAGAGGACGAGCGGCTGGTTGCGGTCAAAGCGATCCTTGCTGAGCTGGCGGACGACCCCGAGTTCATCACGATGTTCCTCGACGAGGGACGCCTCGTGCGCCAAATCGGACACCAGAACGTCGTCGACGTTTACGAGGTCGGTGAGGCCGAGGGCGGCTTCATGTACATGTCGATGGAGTGGGTGGAGGGCGATTCGCTCCACGCCATCATCGCGGAGGCCGGCAAGCGCAAACCGATTCCGCCCGAGATGGCGGTTCGAATCGTTGCCGACGCTGCGGGAGGGCTCCACGCCGCCCACGAGCTGACGGGCAAAGACGGAAAGGTCCTCGGAGTCGTTCACCGCGACGTCTCACCTCACAACATTCTCATCGGCACCAATGGGTCGGTGAAGCTCGTGGACTTCGGCGTCGCCAAGGCCATGGGGCGACTCAGCCAAGCGACGAGCGCGGGTCAACTCAAAGGTAAATTCGGCTACATGTCGCCCGAGCAGGCGATGGCGAAGGCCATCGATCGTCGGGCTGACGTGTTTGCCCTAGGCATCGTCTTGTTCGAGCTCACGACGGGGCGTCGCCTGTTTCGGGGCGAGCACGACGCGGAGACGCTTCACCTCGTCGTTTCTGGAGACATTCCGAAGCCCACCGAGATCGAGAAGGGCTACCCGAAGGCCTTGGAAGACATCGTGCTCAAGGCGCTCGAACGCGATCTCGACAGGCGCTTTCAGTCCGCCAAGGAGCTGCAGGATGCGCTCGAGGGCTATCTCAAGTCGGAGCGCATCGTCGTCGCGAGAAGCGGCATCGGGAGCCTGCTCAAACGAGTCTTGGGCACGCGTATCGAGCAGCGTCGAAAGGCGATTCGCGCGGCGCTCAAGGTCGTTCAAGGCGACTCTGCCGTGATTGCGCCGCCCGAGGGTGTGTTCACTCCGACGGGGAAGGACCACATCAGCGTCACGGGAGTCAGCGGAATCACGAGCCCTAGCCAGTTGAGTCAACTGACGGGGCTGACCCAGCCCGGCGAGCACACTCCGAGCACCTCGCAACCATCGAGCCTCACCCAGGGCACGCACTCGGTTTCCCAGCGCACTCGCAAAGACAACCCGACGGGCTATATCGTCGGAATCGCGGGTCTGCTCATCGCCCTAGTGGTCGTGGCGGTCGTGGCCATCACGAAAACGGGCTCGAGCGGGCCAAAGATCCTCAACGTGGGTCCGCAAACCGCGGCGCAGCCCGGCGACGGTCGCGATAGCCCGAAAGAACCGAAGCCCGCGCCCGAGCCAGCGGTGGAGGACGGCCTAGAGGCGGTCAGCGTCGACGACCTCGCCGCCGAGCCAGATGGTGGCGCTCGTCGCGCCGTGCGTGCGACGTCGACGAGGAGCGTTGCGAAATCGGGGGGGCCGACGGAAAAGGCGCCGGCTCCGGAGAAGCCTGCGAAGCCCGCGGCTCCGAAGCCGGCGGTAAAACCCACGGAGACCGGCAGTGGCCCGCTCCGCGGGAAGAACCCGTACGAGTGAGCGCGAGCCGTCGGGGCTACTTGTCGACGCGCCGGATGAAACCGTCGGCGGTCGCGAAAATGACGAAAGACGGCGCTTGAGCGATGGCCTCGACGCCATCGTCCTCCGGCGCGATTTGCTCGATGGTGTTCGAGGCGGCCTCGTACTCGAAGATGCCCCCTCCAGAGAAGTTGTCGCCACGGTCACCGGTGGCAAACCAAGCAACCTTGTTTTGGTAGGCGATGAGATTGCCGATGCCCTCGTATCCCGCGCCGATCATGCGTTCGGGGTCGCCACTGCCGTCGCAGCTGAACGCGAGCGGCCGCATCCATACACTCCGGTCCATGCCCCGCGTGTAGTAGATGTTTCTCGAGTCGGAGGTCAGACCTACGGCGTCACTCACTTGGGTGGCGAGCGCATCGGACCTCGTTGCGGCTCCGTCTTTGCTGATTGAGTAGAGCGCACCGGAGCTGATCCAGTAGATGCAGGCATCCTGAACGGTGATATTGCCCAGTGAGGTTTCCGTGCCTTCGGCGACGTAGATGGTTTCGGCCGCCATCGCCCCGGCGGAGAGGTCCACTCGCAGGATCTGCGGAGAGCCCGCCGCCGCTGAGCGTGCGGTGAAGTAGACCTTGTTGGCCACAGGATCGAGGGCTAGGCGCTCCACGCGACCGAGCGTCGAAGTGCCGCCGTCCACGGCGTCGGTGATGCTGACGAGCCCGCCGCCATCTTTGGTTGCCCGCTGTATCTGTCCCTGGTCGCCGACGGAGGTCGACGCCGAAAAGACGAAGAGCGCGTTCGACGGCGCCAACAGCGCGCGTGGACGATTGATGTTGCCGCTCACGGGAACGCTCGTGCCACTCGTGATGTTCGTCTTGACGATGGTCGCACCCGTGGCGTCTCGCTGCGCTCGGAAGACGTCGCTGGCGTCCGCGGCGATCACCAGTGGCATGAGCGACGTACCGGCCACCGCGGTGACGGGGTGCTTCATGTCGTCGTAGGGCAAGATGGTGGTGCCCGCGTCAGCGTCGGCATCCGAGGCATCGACCATGCTGCCTCCGGTCCCCGTAGCGTTGCCCACGCCGCCTGTGCCGGCAGTGCCGGCGGCGCCGGTGCTCCCGCCGGTCCCCGCGCTGCCGCCCATCGAAGCCCCCGCGGTGCCCGCGCCGCCGCCGGGGATCTTGTCGGCGTCGAGACTCGCCAGGCAGCCCGAACCCAGCAGGGAAAAGCCCAGAAGGGCGGCGAGGGAAGATGCCACTATGCGTGCGGTCTGGTGCCGGTTCGACATCGGTATGGCAATATAGCATCCAGCAAACCGGAGAGACCTCGTACATGCGTATTCCGAACCCGCTTCGTCACCGACGGCCCATCGTCGTCGTTCTCGCCGCGGGCGCGCTCGGCCTCGTGATGGCCATGCCCGCCCCCGCACTGGCGGACGACAAGGGGGACGCTCGCCGCTTTTTCAACGCCGCCCAGGAGGCGTTCAAAGAGGGCCGGTACGTGGACGCCGCCCGCGCCTACGAGGAGGCCGCGCGCCTGGCGCCGCACCCGGCACCCGTGATCAACGCTGGGGACGCGTGGCAGAAAGCAGGAGAGTACGCGCAGGCGGCTCGAGCGTTCCAGCGGGCCCTCAAGATGAAAGAAGCCAGCGAGCAGGACCGCGTGGATGCGACGGATCGCCTCGCGCGGCTCCAGCCCAAACTCGGGATCATCGAGCTCATTGGCGCGTCGACGATGCGGGCGCGCGTCGACGACAACGAAATTCAGGGTGGCGAGCGTGTTTACGTCTTTCCCGGCGAGCACACGGTGACACTCGTGGGGATTGAAGGTGCCAAGACGCGGACCCTCAACGTCGCCGCTGGCACGGCGCGAACCGTCGAGCTCGATTCGCTTCGGCCTGTTTCAGGTGAAACGGCCTCTGGCGAATCGGGGTCGGGGTCCGGCAACGGCGAGGATGGCGGCACCACGTCGCCGTCGAAGGCGGGCATCAGCCCGCTGACCTGGGTGGCGTACGGGGTCGGTGCCGTCGGGCTCGGGGTTGGCGGTTTCTTTGGGCTGCAAGCGAACGGTGACAAAGATGACTTCAACGCCGCAGTGGACGATGGCGACGGCGATGGCGCTCAGAAGGCCTTCGACAGCTTCGGCGACAACAAGCGAAACGCCAACATCGGGGTGGCGATTGGCGGGGTCGGGCTCGTCACCGGCACCGTCCTGCTCATCACGGGGCTTTTGGGTGGCGACTCCGAGCAGACCGGCGGCCCCTCGCCGGCCAGACCCCAGCGCGTGTCGAAGGCCAAAAAACGCGGCCCCGACGTGGGGTTCACGGCGACGGGGTCCGGGGGTGCGATTTTTGCCCGAGGACGATTCTAGCGCTCGGCCGGCCTCTGGCGCTTGCGGCCGAGTGCCTTATGTTCAGGGCGGCCCCGCCGTAGCACGTGGGGGAGGGCAATGACGAGTATCCAGACCGCATCCGACGTCTCCGCTCCGCGCTCGCCCACCGACGGCGGTGAACGCGAGCGTGTGACGATGGGCAAGGTCTTGGTCGTCGACGACCAACGCAACATGCGCACGACGCTCGCAATGATGCTGCGAGGGAACGGCTACGACGTCGAGGAAGCCGCCGACGGCGCTCACGGCGGTGACATGGGGGCGACGGGCGACTTCGACATCGTGCTCACGGATCTGCGCATGGGCGACCTTTCGGGAATAGACGTTCTTCGCACCATCAAGCAGGCCCGTCCGGTAACCGAGGTCATCGTGATGACCGCCTACGGCACCATCGAAAGCGCGGTCGAGGCCATGCGCCTAGGCGCGTTCGACTACATTCAGAAGCCCTTCACCGAGCAAGAGCTCCTGGTGAAGGTGTCGAAAGCTCTGGAGAGTCGTCGTCTTCACGCACAGGTCCAGCTCCTTGCCCAGGATTTCAAGGAGCGGTACCACTTCGAGAAGATCGTCGGCCGCTCTCAAGCGATCCGCGACGTGCTCGGTCGTGTGGTCAAGATCGCCCCGACTGACGCGACGGTCCTCATCACCGGGGAGAGCGGGACCGGAAAAGAGCTCGTGGCGCGTGCCGTGCATGCGAACAGCAAGCGCGATCAGCGTCCTTTTGTCACCGTCAACTGCGCCGCCATTTCGGAAACCCTGCTCGAGAGCGAGCTGTTCGGGCATGCGCGGGGCGCCTACACGGGTGCCGTTGGCGCCCGGAAGGGGCTCTTCGAAGAGGCCGACGGTGGAACGTTTTTCTTCGACGAGATCGCGGAGACGACCCTCAGCTTTCAGGCAAAGCTGCTGCGGGCAATCCAGGAGGGGGAAATCCGACGTTTGGGCGAGAACCGTTCGGTGAAAGTCGACATTCGGGTCATTGCCGCGACCAACATCGATCTCGCGCTGGCAGTGGAGGAGCGCCGGTTCCGCCAAGACTTGTTTTACCGGCTGAACGTGGCTCGGTTCCACCTGCCGCCGCTGCACGAGCGGTGCGAGGATATCCCGCTGTTGGTGGAGTTTTTTCTCGACAAGTACAATCGAAAGATGGGGCGGCGGGCAAAGCTCGCCGACGGAGTCATCGACAAGCTACTGGGGTGCGAATATCCGGGAAACGTTCGCGAAGTAGAAAACATGGTGGAGCAGGCGGTAGCCCTCTGCTCGGGCGATCTCATCACCATCGACGACGTGCTTCCGCAGGCCCCGGTCCGACCCACCGAAAACAAGGGGCGCACGCTCGCGGACATCGTCGACGAGGCGGAGCGAAGCGCCGTCGACGCGGCGCTCAGGGCCTGCGATGGCAATCGCGAACGCGCCGCTGAGTCGCTCGGCATCAGTCCCACGACGTTGTGGCGCAAGATGAGCCGGCTCGGGATTACCTTCGAGACGAGATGACGCGTGTTTACTGTCGGTCGAGGCGGCCGGCATGCGAGAACCTGTCCGGACGGTGAAGAGCCAAGAGCTCGAATACGATCTGCCCGAATCACTCGTTGCACAGCGACCTCTCCGGGCGCGCGACGGGGCGAGGCTGCTCGTGCTCGACGGCGATGGGATCGCGCATCGAGCGATGCGCGACTGGGCACAGCTCGTTCCCGGCGGTGCGCTCGTGGTGCTCAACGACACTCGGGTTTTCAAAGCGAGGCTCTTGGGCCGGCGGAAAGACTCTGGCGGCAAGGCCGAGCTTCTGTTGTTGCGATCACTGGGTGAGCGGGGCGAGGCGCAGGTTTGGGAAGCCCTCGGAAGGGCGCGCCGGCCCCTTCGCCCGGGAATGCGACTGGTCTTCGGTGCTGTCGAGGCCGTCGTGGTCGCGCGACTGGATGGGGGTGGGCTCCGCGTCGAGCTCACATGCGACGAGAGTGTCACCGAAGCGCTCGAAGAGGTCGCTCGGGTGCCTTTGCCCCCTTACATTCGCCGACCTGACGACGAAGCCGACGTCGAGCGGTACCAGACGCTTTTCGCCAAGCGTTCTGGCTCGGTAGCGGCGCCGACCGCGGGCTTGCACATGAGCCAGGCGCTTCTGCGCGCGCTCGGGCAACGGGGCGTGAAAATCGCCTATGCAACTCTCCATGTCGGTCCGGGTACCTTTCAGCCGGTCTCGACCGATGACCTCGACGACCACCCCATGCATGCCGAGGCCCTCGAAGTGAGCGACGAGCTCGTTCGGGAGGTCGCTCAGGCACGCGCTCGCCAAGCCCCGGTGATCGCAGTGGGGACGACGGTCGTGCGTGCCCTCGAGACCGCCGCGGATCCCGAGCTCGACGGACACGTCATTGCGACGTCGGGCGAGACTCGCCTGATGATCCAGCCCGGTCGTGAGATTCGGGTCGTCGACGGATTGCTCACCAACTTTCACATGCCCAGGAGCACACTTCTGGCGCTGGTCGCGGCTTTTGTGGGTATCGATCGTGTGCTCGCGGCCTATCGGGTCGCCATCGAAGAAGGCTACCGGTTCTTGTCATACGGAGATGCGATGTACCTGCCGCCGAGGCGAACGTGATCGAGTTTCATCGGACGGCAATTTCTGGTACGGCGAGGGCAGGCGTGCTCCGGACCCCGCACGGCGCCGTACCCACGCCGGCTTTCATGCCTGTCGCGACTCAAGCGACGGTCAAAGCGCTGACGCCGGACGAGGTCCGGGCTTCCGGTGCCTCGATGCTGATTTCGAACACCTACCATCTGTGGCTGAGGCCAGGCCCTGATGTGGTTCAGGCGCACGGGGGTCTTCATGGTTTCGCTCGATGGCCGCTCGCGATCGTCACGGATTCTGGTGGCTTCCAGGCGCTGTCCCTCGCCGAGCGCACGCGCGCCACCGAGGAGGGCTTCGAGTTCGCGTCGCATCTGGATGGCACGCGCATGCATCTGTCTCCGGAGGAGTCGATGCGGATCCAGGGCGTGCTCGGCTCCGACATCGCGATGCAGCTCGACGTCTGTCCACCGGCCGGCGTCGGCTCCGGCGCGCTCGTCGAGGCGGTCGAGCGAACGACGCGGTGGGCAAAGCGCTGCTTGGAGTCTCGCGCGGAGGGCCAGGCCGTGTTCGGGATCGTCCAGGGCGGAACCGATGTCGACTTGCGCCGGGCGCACCACGACGAGCTGGCTACGCTCGAGCTCGACGGCATGGCCCTCGGCGGGTTCAGCGTCGGAGAGCCTCCACAGAAGATGCATCGCGCCTTGGCGGAGATCGTTCCGCACATGGATTCGGCAAGGCCGCGCTACCTGATGGGCGTCGGCACGCCGGCCGACTTGGTATTGGCGATCGGGTTCGGAATCGACATGTTTGACTGTGTGCTGCCCACCCGAAACGCGCGGAACGGACAGGTCTTTACGAGAACGGGCCGGCTCATGCTCAAGAACGCCAAACATGCACGAGATACCTCGCCGCTGGATCCCGACTGCGAGTGCCCAACTTGCGCCGCGGGCTTCAGTCGCGCCTATCTTCGCCACTTGTTCATGGCCGGCGAGCTGCTGGTGCATCGTCTGCTGACGGAGCACAATCTTCATCGATACGGCGCGCTGGTCGCCGGGGCTCGGACCGCCATCGAACGCGGCGAATACCGCCAGTGGGCCGCTACTGAGCTCCGGCTGATGGGCCAGCCCGATTCGGTTGCGATGCTCGGCTGAGCAGTGCACCCTCGAAGCGGACCATGCTCAGATCGACCGGCGGATTCTGTTTGGTGCTCGCCTTGGCCGTCGCCGGGTGCGGCGACAGCGAAGAGGGGTCGTCCGGTTCGGGCGGCGCGTTCGCGGGCCCAGCGGACGGCTTGCCGGCGAGTTGTCATCCTTTTCGGGCCAGCGGTAGCTGCGCTCTGCCCTTCCCGTCGAACCACTTCGTCGAGGACGACGCGAGCACGACGACCGGCAAGCGAATTGCTTTCGTGTCCGACGCCTTTCCGGGCGGCGCAGAGGACGGGAACCCCGATCCGGTCCCCTTCGACCCTGCGCGTTTCAACCAGGCGGACGGTTTCTCTTGGGCGACGCCACTGCTCGCGTATTTCGAAGAGAAGATTGACCCTGATTCTCTGCCGCCCCAGACGGATTTCGAAAAAAGCCTCGATCCTTCGAGCGCCACCCTGATTCTCGATCTCGAGAGCGGAGAGTTCTTTCCGCACTTCAGCGAGGTCGATCTTTCCGCAAACATCAGCGACTCGGACCGTCAGCCGATCATGCTCCGGCCGGCCCGACACTTTCTTCCGGACCATCGGTACGCTGTCGCCGTCACGTCTTCGGTCCGAACACGCGACGGCGTCACCCCCGCTCGTCCCGCAGGGTTCGAGAGCGCCATGGCGGGAGCCACCAGTGACGACCCGGTCGTGAAAAAATCCCTCGAGACACTCCCGGGAATCGTCGAAGCGTTCGCGGCCGCAGGGGTCGAGCGCGACGACCTGCTCGTCGCATGGGACTTCAACACCGCCAGCATCGGCTCGGTGATGGATCCCGTGTTGTCGATGCGTGACGACACTCTGGCGATGATCGGCGAGGACGGACTCGGCTATCGGATCGACAGCGTCGAGCTCGATCCGAATCAGGAAATTCACAAACGTGTCCGCGGGGTTTTCATGGTGCCGAGCTTTCTCGAGCATGACGATCGCACGGTCGCCGAAAACGGCCTCGTCTTCGGCGATGACGGGCTACCCGAGATCCAGCGAGTTGCGGAGTACCCCTTCGACCTCATGATACCGAACAGCGCCGTCAGCAATGGGCCGCTGCCCCTCGTGTACTACGGGCACGGCTTGCTTGGCGAAGCGCTCGACGGCTTCCAGGGTGAGCTTCGCCAGTTTTGCGACCGGCACCAGTTCATCGCCATCGGCACCGACTTCATCGGATTGAGCCACACCGAGGACGTCGGCTTTGGCGGAAGCGCCGCAGCGCTGTTTGCCATCAAGAACGTCAGCAACATTTGGTGGCTGAGCGACCGACTGATGCAAGGCCAGATGAACCGTCTGGCCCTCGTACGTACCGCCAAGCGAATCCTCGCCGACCCACAAACATTCGCCGAGCCCCCGACCGCCGCACCATTCGAAGCGCTCGCCGACCCCTTCGAGGTCTACTACTACGGGATCAGCCAAGGCGCGATTTTCGGGGCTTCGTTCATGGCGATGACCCCGGACATCGATCGGGCCGTGCTTCAAGTGGGCGCGTCGGGTTTCAGCTTGTTCGTTCAGCGCAGCAGCAATTGGCCGGCCTTCTTTCCAGCCATTCGGAACGGCTACCCAGACCGTGTGGACCAGCAGCTGTCCCTCGCCCTCTGGCAGCCGGCGCTCGACTTTGCGGAGGGCTCTGGCACCGCTTGGGCGCAGGGCGTTCACGACCCGTTGCCCGGCGCGGGTCCGAAGTCGTTGCTGTTTCAGAACGCCGTGGGTGACTCACAGGTTCCGAACATCGGCTCGGACATCCAAGCTCGAACGCTCGGCATCCCACTCGTGGTGCCTTCGGCTCGCGACGTGTGGGGTCTCGAGACGACCGAGGGTGGGACTGACCACGCGATCGTTTTCTACGATTTGATGCGCACGCCGCCGCCGATGACGAATGAAACCCCCGAGACGGACAACGATGTTCACGGCGACATTCGAAAGCTCGACGCAAACATGCTCCAGACCGCCGAGTTTCTTCGAACGGGGAAGGTCACGAATACATGCGGGGGGGCCTGCGTCTTTCCCGACGGCTGAGCCTTCGCGGACGGCCCCAGACGGCCCGGAGTCCCCACGCGGCTCGTCGGTCTCCGGGATTTTTCGGGGCCTGGTCCGACGGCCCGTTGACCGGCCCCAAACGTCCGGTATCGTGCGATAACCATAGCGTTTCGATGAGTCAGGGCGACAAGAAGCAGATCGGCAGAATCCTGCTCCAGCAACGGGCCCTGACCCAGGACGAGCTCGACAAGGCGCTGGGCGAACGGTCCGGCGGCCAGCGCTTGGCGTCCCGCCTCGCCGACGAAGGACGCATCAGCGACGTCGACGCCCTCAAGGCGCTGAGCGAGCAACACGGGATCCCGGGTATCGACCTGAATCAGATCTGTCTCCGACTGGACGACCTCGATTTGCTTCCGCGAGAGATCGCAGAAAAGCATGTCATTTTGCCCGTGTTGGTTCGGGACGACCGTCTATTCATCGCGATGGCCAACCCGAAGGAAAAGAAGGTCATCGACGAGCTCGAGTTCGTCACCGGCAAGAAGGTCTACCCCTACGTGGCCCTCGAGCGCTCGCTACAGGACGTGATCGACGAGGCCTACACACTCAAGACTCGGGGGGAGGCGTACTACGTCGGACCGACCTGCCCCGCCGAAGTGCTCAAGAAGGTCGGCATCGACGTCGACGAAGCGCCGCGGCGCCGCAGCTACACGCCGCCACCGATGGCGATTCCCGCCGAACAGAACGAGCCGCCGCCCGGGGTCGTCATCGACCCAGCGACCGATAAGGCGTCGGACACCGGCGACATCGCGGAAGAAGATTTCGGAGAGTTGTCCGACGAGCTGAGCGTCGTCACTGGGCTGCCCACGGCGGAAGAAGCGTCGTCGCCCGTGCCGGTGACGGGTCCAACGGTGCTCGTGGTCGACGACGAGGTCGACATTCGAAAGATGCTCAAGAGGCTGCTCACCGGTAAGGGCTTCCGGGTGCTCGAAACCGACCGGGGCCGCGCGGCTCTGAAGATGGTGAAGGAGCACTCGCCCCACCTCATCATTCTCGATGCGATGCTGCCCGAGGTACATGGGTTCGAGATCGCGCGCCGCATCAAGAGCAGCAAGCGCTACCAACACATCCCCATCATCATGGTGAGCGCAGTCTACCGAGGATGGCGGTACGCAGAGGACCTGAAGCAGAGCTGCGGCGTCGAGCAGTACATCGAGAAGCCGTTTCGCATCAATGACGTCATGAAGGCGGTCGAGACCGCGCTTCAACAGGGCGGCAACGAGGCCGTGTCCGACGAGGAAATCTCGGCGGAGGCCGAGAGCGAACTCAACGCTGGGGTCGCCGCATATCGGGAAGGGCGCCTCGACGACGCCGTCGGACATCTGAAACGCGGGATCGGCATCGACCCACTAGCCTACCGCCTACATTATCACCTCGGATTACTCTATGGGAAGAGGTCGCAGGTGTACGAAGCTATCAGCGAGCTCGAGACGGCGGTTCAAATCAATTCTCGCCACTTTCCTGCGGTAAAAAATCTGGCGATCCTCTATCAAAAGGCAGGTTTTCGGAACAAGGCAACCGAAATGTGGGAGCGAGCGTTGACGCTGGCTCCCGACGACGCGACACGCGACTCGATCAAGCAGCACCTGGTGAGTCTTCTCTGACGGTTTTCCCTCGGCGATCCGATGAAGTTTCTCTGTCCCGATTGCAAGGCCAAGTATCAGATCTCTGATGCGAAGGTAGAGGGTAAGAAGCGTCCGCGAATGAAGTGCCGCAAGTGCGGCCACGTCATCGACATTCGCGAAGCCGCCGGCTTGCGTGCCTCGATGCCGCCCTCAGTCGTCGGACCGCCGTCATCCGCCGGACCGCCGTCATCCGCCGGACCGCCGGCGAGCTCGCCCCCGCCGCCCGCTAAGAATCTCCCGGCGCCGCCTGCGCGCGTTGCCGCGAGAGCCCCGTCGCCTCGTGCTCCGGTGGCAGCTCCGCCTCGGCGGGGCCCGCCACCGAAACCGCCCGCTGCACCGGATGCCGCGACTCCGATCGCTCGTACTCCGTCGCCAGGAGGTTCGCTCGCGGCGATGGCGTCGGCCGCGGACGAGTCCGCGGGTCTGGCGGCGCCCAGCACGGTGGCCTCGCCGGGCGTAGCGGGTGCGCCGACTGGTGTGGCCGATCCCTTGCCGCCGGGCATGCAAGCGTACACCGAAGAAGACGAGATGACCCGCGTCGCCACGGGCGGTCTGGCGTCTGCGTTCGCCGCTGCGGTTAGAGACGAGCCCGGTGCGTCGGTCGAGGCGCCGAGCTCGGGCGACGACTGGTACGTCGGCATCAACGGAGTGCCGCTCGGGCCCATCCGTCTACAAACGCTTCGACAGAAGGCCACGCAGGGTGCCGTGACTCCCGAGAGCTTGGTCTGGCGCGAGGGTTTCGAAGAATGGCTCCCGCTGAAGACCTACCCCGAGCTCGTGGCGATCGTGGAAGAGGGGCTTTCGAGCGCCCGAGCGTCGCTGGCGCCGCAGCTGGCCGGCATGCCCGGGGCTCAGGACACCGCCACCAGTTTCGTGCAGCCGTCGTCGGTTGCCGGTCCGACCGCGCCGGCGGGACCGGTCGTCATCAGCGAGAAGGACGATGATTCCGACGAGATGCTCGCCGCGCTCACGCAGAAGCGCGGGTCGGGGTATGCAGCTTGGATCGCAGTGGTGGTTGCACTTCTTTTCGGACTGACCATCGGTTTCGTGGTGTTCAGCTCGCAGAAGCCCGCAGAGCCCATCGTCAAGTACGTCGAGGTGCCCGCGAAGAACGGAACCGAGGGCGCCGGCGAAGGCGCGGGCGAGACCGAGGAGTCCGACGAAGACCCTGCGAGTGATGGTGAAGAGGGCAAGAAGGTAGCCACCGGCAAGCGCCCCACCGGCAGCCAAGGTGGAGGCAAGTTGCCGGCGTCGAACAACGGCACTCAGCAGCCTGCGGGCGAGACCAAGAAGGGTCTAGCGGGCCTGAGCGGACTCAAAGGCGGGCCGACTGCGGGCCCGGGATCCAAGGGTGCGTCGTCCGGTGGAGGCGGCAAGCCGCTCGACTCGGCGATCGTCCAGCGCACCGTCAGTCGGTACAAGAGCAGCGTGAAGCGTGGCTGTTGGCAGCCGGCGATCAATACGCGGGACAAGAACGCTCCGAGCTCGGCGCGCGTCGCGGTTTCGATCACGGTGAGCCCGAGCGGAGGCGTACAGAGCGCTAGCACGACCGGGGATCCGAAGGGGTACCGCGGTCTGGCTCGCTGCATCGCTAGTCGGGTTCGCACGTGGCAGTTTCCGTCGTCTGGCGAGAAGACGACGGTCAACGTGCCCTTCGTATTTGCGTCTCAGTAGCTTCGACCGATCCACGAAAAGGCGCACGCCGACGAGAAGATCCCGTCGGCGTGGTCGGAGTGGCTCGTAAGCCGGGTTCTGTGTCCGCTTGCGGTCGCCCACTTCGCGGCTAGCGATCATTCCTCTGGGGCGCGCGTCACCGCGCGCCTCGTGCGGCCTACCCTGGGGCTCGGACGGGCCGTCCTCGAGCGCCCCTCTACGTGGCCTTGCTCCGAATGGGGTTTGCATTGCCGCCGCCGTTACCGACGACGCGGTGGGCTCTTACCCCGCCATTGCACCCTTACCCGGGGCGGCGAACCGGCCCGGGCGGTATTTTTTCTGTGGCACTTTCCTCGAAGTCACCTTCACCGGGCGTTACCCGGCATCCTGCCCTTTGGAGCCCGGACTTTCCTCTCGGCCGGCCTAAACCGCCGAGCAATCGCCTGAGCTACTCCGACGATGCGAAGATAGCATACGCATGGGCGCTCGACCGGCGCCGCAGGGGCACCCAGGAGCGCGCCCGGGCGGCGGCGCCATCAGGCTGCGCTGGGTAGCCAGTCGGCTCCCGTCTTACGGGCAATCTCTTCCATGCGCGACTTGAGCTTCTTCTTCGCCCGCGCTTCGAGCTGTCGCGCACGTTCGCGCGAAACCCCGAGTCGCCGGCCAATCTCGGCTAGAGAGAGCGAGTCCTCGGAGTCCGCCATGAGACGCTGCTCGACGATGAACTTCTCGCGCTGGTCGAGATCGGCCACAGCTTCTCGAACGGCGTCACGCACGTGGTCGCGTACCTCCGTTGCGGCGAAGGTTTCCTCTTGACTGTCCGCGGGTGACACCAGCGTATCCACGAGTGTGGTTGCCGAGTCGTCGTAGACCTGCGCATCGAGCGACATGTCACGGGCTTCGAGCCGACGAACCATTTTCGCGAGCTGATCCCGCGGCACGTCGAGCTTTTTGGCGAGAGCCTCCTCGACCGCGTCGTTGTCTCCGAGGAGATTCATCAAACGCACCCGCTCCCGGCGGAGCTTGAAGAACATTTTCGAGCGCAGCACGCCCGATCCGACGCCGACGAGGCTCCATGATCGGATGATGTAGTTCAGGACGTACGCTCGGATCCAATACGCCGCGTAGGTGACGAATCGGTGGCCACGCTCGGGTTCGTACTTCTTGAGCGCATGCACGATGCCGAAGTTGCCTTCGGCAATCAGCTCGGAAATCGGGATCCCGTAGCGACGGTACTTGAGCGCGATGGCGACGACGTAGCGTAGGTGCGCGCGTACGAGCTCGTCGCGGGCGATCTCGTCGCCGTCGTCTCTCCACTTGAGCGCGAGCTCCTTCTCGGTCTCGCGGTCGAGCTTGGGGACGGCTTGGACGGACGAAATGTAGCGGGAGAGCTCCGGATCGGCTGCGTTTGCCATGATACCACCTAACCTAACCTTACGTAACGTGATCTTCAATGAGAAATGAGACCGATTTCCGGTCGTAGAGCAGCGAAAGGAAAGGGAAATTTAGTGCTGGGTCGCAAACGGTGCGCAGGCAGCCGCTCGGTCATCCACCCCGGCGGGGCCGGGGTGACAGCCGCGTTCGTCCCGTGCCTCGTTTGCGGTTCGGGCAAGGCCCTGTTCGGGCCAGTCCGCGAGACCTCGTTCTGACCGGTTCTACGCGCGGCCTGGCGAAGTGGTTACACCGTGGCGGCTTCAACCGCCGGAAGGCGTCAGACCTGAAACGACGAGCCGCAGCCGCACGTGCCAGTGACGTTGGGGTTGCCGAACTTGAACCCCGACCCGTGCACGCCCTCGACGAAGTCGATTTCCGTGCCTTGGAGATACTGGAAGCTCAGCGGGTCGATGAACAGTTTGATCCCGTTGGACTCGAACTCTTCGTCCATTTCGGTGGGTTTGTCTTCGAAGTACAAATCGTACTGAAACCCGGCACAGCCGCCGCCAATGACACGCAAGCGCAGCCCTTGGCCCTCGAGGCCCTCGGCTTCCGCGATTTCTTTTACTTTTCCAGCAGCTAGGTCGGTGATTGCGATCGACATGGGCTTTCCCGTCCGGCCAGAAGAAACCTGCCGTTACGGCACATCATAGCCATCCAACTCCGAAACGCTAGCCCCCAATCGCAGCCCCGTACTTCAGGAGAGAATGGCAGATCGGCCGATTGGCCGCCGAGACCCGAGCCATCGCCGCGTGCTACCAACCCGGGCGGTGTGGGGCTGGAGCAGCCGGCTTGAATTTTCGTCATCACAATCTCGCTCTTTCGCTTGGTTTTTTCGCTGTTCTCGCCGCGGCTGAGGCTGGTGCGACGACGTTCGACGCGCGCGGGCTCTTGAGCTTCGACGCCGCCGCCGCACATACCGAATCGTTCGAGGGTTTCGCGCCGAGCGCCGAGCAAATCGCGCAGACAACCGTTTTCGAGGGGCTCGACGAACCGACTGGCGACGGACCACTGCACGGCACCGGGTGGATTCGCATCACCGCTGGTGGTCAAAGTGGTCCCTTCGAGCTCGACGTGAGCCTCCCGCCGACGAACGACTCCTACCGCTTTCGATTTTGGCTGAGGCACGGCCGCGTGTCGGCCCGAGCCATTTTCGAATACTCGACCGAGCGCGAAGTCGAGGTCGCGTATATGTTTCCGTCCGGGCGGGTCACGTCTGACGGATGGGCGGAGCTCGTTTCGAACCCGGTGAGCGTGACCGGCGCGGAGCTCGAGCGAGGTTTCATTCGTATCGAGGGGTCCGAGATCGACCTCGACGCCGTCGAGGTGGTCACCGAGGGCGACTACGACGGGGGTGGTGCGTGCGTAGGAGCGTTCGACCCGGTGTGCGGCGCCGAGGCTGTCTGCTTGAGCGGATTTTGCCGTCAAGGCGATCGATTCGTGCCGCCCCTTCCCGCCGCGGTGTACCGAGAGCAGGTGGCCAAATACCTGCAGGGCAGGCTCCGATGGCTGAGCGGCGGTCGCTTCACCCGGACGCAGAATCTCCCCGCGGTCCTCGCCGAAATGTCGAAGATGGACACGGCTCAGTCTGCCTGGCAGTTCTGGTCCTCCTTCTCTCGGGGTGTGCGCCTTCTTCGCGACTGGCACACCAACGCGAGTTCGGCCATCAGCATTCACGAAAGTGACCGTCATCTCCCCGTCTGCTTCATCGAAGGCGACGGGGATCTCAGCCATGGTGTGACGCCGCGGGATCCCGCTCGAGCGGACGTGCTGGTGTCTCATACCGCTGCGGGAAGTGCGCTCGGGTTGAAGCCCGGGGATCGGCTCGTCGAAGTCGACGGCCAACACCCGATCGACTGGGCCCGCTCGCTCATCGATGTGAATTGGGGCTATCACGGAGCCAACGACCCCGCTGTGGACGCAGACTTCGCGGAGGACATGCGGAACTTGCTTCCGACGTTCGCCCGCGAGTTCAAAATCATCCACTGCGACCCCTCGACACTGACCTGCGACGCGTCGCCGACGACGTATCTCGCCTCCGACATCCCCGTGGGCAGCGGAGGCGTCGGCAGCTTCGGTCCAGCTTGCGACAATCGCCCGACGTACCACCAACTGAACCCACCGCAGAACTTCGGCTCGGTCGAAGAGCTCCACTTCCTCGGCTTCCGGCCATGGGTCGACGAAATCGTCGAGTCCGCCCCCGGCGAAAACATCTGGGGAATGACTTGGGACAGCTTGTTCGGCGGCCCCGGCGGGCTGACGTCCACTTTTCGCATGGCCAACGAGACGTTCAAGGCCAATGCGCGGGGCGTCATTCTCGACCATCGGACGGGAAACGGAGGCACCATCGACGCCCCAGAGGCAGTCGCCGAGCTGGTTCGGCCCCCGGTGGCGCTGTCGGTGGGCCCCGGGTTCATGACCGTTGCCGGCTTCGACGGCCCGGAAACCCCCGCCGAAGGCATCGCGCTCTACGAGAAGTTCAGCCAATTTCCGATGCTCGTGTTCGAGCCCGGGAGTAACTCCGCCGATGTCGATCTGCCGGTGGCACTCTTGATCCACCGTGATGGCTCTGCCAGCGATTGGCTCGCTCACGGGATGAAGGGCGCGCCCAATGTGCGCATCTTCGGACCTCATGCGACCGTCGGCGCGTTTTCCTCGTTCTACGAGTACAGCTACTGGTCACGGCTGGCTTTTCGTATCGCGAGCGGAGACACCATCACCCGCGATGGTGAGGCGCTCATCGGGCACGGCATCGAGCCGGACGAAGTCGTCGAGCATACCCAGACGTCGCTCCTGCAAGGCGAGGACCTGCCCTTCGAAGCCGCGCTCGGCTGGGTCAGGAGTCGGCTCAAGTGATTCGGCGTGTCGCCATGTTCGCGGTTGCGGTTGGTCTGACCGGGTGCCTCGGCGACGCCGAGGAAGGTAGGGCCATCGAAGTCGTGCCTGGCCCCGACGACGATGCCGGAGCTGGCGGGCAACCGAGCTTCGACGCTGCGCCGCCGCTAGAGGCTGGAGAAGTCGTCCGCACGGTCGAGGTCCGCAATCCGTTCGGGAACGCCGGCGTCGAGGACAACCTCTTGGTCGACGGCGATTTCGAGTTCACCGGGCCATCGGGACAGATGGGGTGGCGATCGCTGGCCGGCGGCGGCGCCGGGGATTCGACCCTGCGCCGCGAAACCGGGGGCGCCTGTCGTTCCGGCGTCGTTTGCGGCGTGCTCGAACGAGGCAACAACTTGCTCGGGTTCGGAGCAGCACCGCCCAACGCCCCCGTAGAGGTTTCTATCTGGGGCAAGCCCGGCGCCCCCGACTGCGAGCTACTCAACGTCAGCTTGATTTCTTGCACCTCGCTGTCGACGTTCACGATCGCCGAGGTTCCGCCCATCAACCCGGTGCCCGACGAGAGCGGGTGGTGCAACTACCGAGGCGTTTCCCCGGAAATGGACGAGCAAGCCTGTCTATTTCTCACGCCGTCCAATTCGATCGAGTCGCCGATCCTCATCGATGAGGCTCTGCTGCGCGCCGGACCCCCGACCGCGCAAATGAGCTTGCGCGCGATCGTACCCACGGCGGCCCGGCAACGCGAGATTTCGAGTGCGCTCGAATGGGAGTTCCGAAACCGCTGGTTCGGTCGCTTACCGAAACGCGAGTCCGGTCAGCGCCCCGACCCTTCGCTCGCGCCCTGACCTCGACGCCGACGCCTCGTCGGGGTTTTTGTCAGCCCCGGACGACCCTCGATACGATGGCCGCCGATGAGGGTTCACGTTTGGCTCGCGTTCCTCTTGGTGGCGTGCGGCACCACCGCGGTGGAGGACCGATCGACTCTCGCCAGCTCGCCTCCCGCCCGCGTCGCCTCGGTCGAAGTGCCGAGCGTGCCAACGGCGCGGGCCGTCGACGTCGATTCGGTCGTCCTCGACACCGGGGGCGCCGATGGGCTGCCCCGCTTTCGACTTCCGACGGTCGAACGCGAGCAAAGCGTCGTCTGGGTCTTGCTCTACCATCGCATAGGGTGGGGGAAGCTGCCGCGGCCGGCAGTCACTCCGAAGGAGTTTCGCCAACAACTCACCTGGCTCAGGGACAACGATGTCGAGGTGATCCGCATGGAGGATCTGCTGGCCTTCCTCGGTGGTGACGTCGAGCTCCCGGCGCGGTCGACGGTGATCACTATCGATGACGGTGAACGCGAGGGTTACACTCGCGCCTATCCCATTCTGACCGAGTACGGCGTGCCGTTCACCCTCGGCATCGTGTCCAACACGGTGGAGGAGTGGCATTCCCACGGCACGATGCAGTGGCACCAGATTCGCGAAATGCTCGACTCCGGGTTGTGTGAGCTCGCCGCGCATAGCCACACGCACCCCATGCTGCCCAATCTCTCCGAGCGCCGTGCACGCCACGAGATCGAGCACTCGAGGGGGCTTATCGAGGAGCAAACTGGCGTGCGGCCACGCGTCTTTTTCTACCCAATGGGTGCACACAGCGAGCGGGTTCGGCGTCAAACGGCGGAGGCGGGTTATGCCGCCGGTTTCGTTGCCATTGGCGGACGGGTGACGTCGGAGACCGAGCTGTTTCGCATCCCCCGCTACGCGGTCGATCCCGGAACGAGCCTGCGGGCTTTCGCCTCGTTCTTCCGCCGGCGATAGCTGCCGCCGGATTTGACCTTTCGGGCAGTGCTCACCACGCTCTGTGTTCCGATGCTACTCGGCTACAACACAAACGGCTTCGCTTCGCACGCTCTAGCGGATGCGCTAGAGGTGATCGCGAGGCTCGGATATCGGAGTGTCGGCATCACGCTCGACCACCACGCGCTGAATCCGTTGACTCAGGGCTGGCCCGCCGAGGCGAAACGAATCGCCGCGCGCGTTCGGCAGCTCGACCTCGTTCCGGTCGTGGAGACCGGCGCGCGGTTCTTGCTCGACCCGTTGCGTAAACACCGACCGACCCTGCTGGAAGACGAGCCTCGAGAGCGAGCTCGACGACTCGGGTTCTTGCGCACGTCCGTCGACGTCGCCGTCGAGATCGGTGCCGAAGTCGTGAGTCTCTGGTCGGGAGCCGCACCGAGTGCGCGAGATCCCACCGACCTCGACGAACGCCTCGTCGCGGGTCTGCAAGAGCTTTGTGAGCATGCACGGAAATCCGGCGTGGTCGTCGCGTTCGAGCCCGAACCCGGCATGCACGTAGAAACGATGGCGCACTTCGAGCGCATTTCCGCCGCCGTTGCCGACTCCGCATTCAAGCTCACCCTCGACGTTGGCCATGCGCACATGCTCGAGCCGACGGGGGCGGAGGCGACCGTGAATGCGTTCATCTCGTCGATCGCCAATGTGCATCTGGAAGGCATGACGCGCGATGTGCATGAGCATCTGCCGCCATGGGAGGGCGATCTCGATGTGCGGAGTGTCGTCTCGGCTCTGAAGAACGCGGGCTACGCTGGCCCGGCGACCTTGGAGCTGAGTCGTCATTCCCACGACGCCGTGGAGACCGCCCGGCGCGCGTTCGAGTTTCTGGGCACTGACTGAGCGGCGCGGGCAAGCTCAGTCGAGGTGGTCTAGCAAGAAGCGTTTCAGATCGGTCATGTGACATCGATCGAACGCTTGATCACTACGGGTGCTCATCACCAAAGGCCCCTCGTCGGGATCGGTCGTGATGCGACCATGGGTGCCACGAACCAGCGACGGATCCAGCGGGATCACGTCCATCAGGTAACGCAACCCAATGGTCTTTTTTGCGAGGGTCCAAAGAACGCGGCCTTTGACCAAGGGCTTTTGGGGATCGAGGAACAGCTCGACCGGGTCGTAGCCGGGCTTGCGGTGGATATCGACCGTGCGAGCGAAGTCCGGCGCACGAGACTCGTCGAGCCAGTAGTAATAGGCGAACCAGTGACCCGGCTCCGCCACCGCGACGAGCTCGCCGGAGCGCGGGTGGTCGAGGCCGACGTCTCGTTTTCCCGATTCGTCGAGCACCCTCTCGATGCCGGGCTCTTTCGAGAGTAGCTCCCGGACCCGACCGAGATCCGAAGGATCTCGCACGTAGACGTGGGCGATCTGATGGTCGGCGACGGCGAAGGCCCGGGATGCTCCTGCATCCAAAAGCTCCCAACCCAGGGTCTCTTGCACGCGCAGAAGCCCCGCCTCGCGCAGTCGTTGATTGATCCGGACCACGCCGGTTGCATTTTCGATTCCGTACTCACTGAGCACGACGACATCGGCGCCTTGGCCGCGCACGTGGTCGATCAGCTCACCCGCCACTCCATCGACCGACCTGATCTCCGGCGCCACCTGTGGGTCATTGGGACCGAGTCTCTGAAGGCAGTAGTCGAGGTGCGGGAGGTAGACGAGGGTGAGCTCCGGGCGCCGTTCGTCGAAGACGCGACGCGACGCTCGCGCGATCCACTCGCTCGATTGGATCCCGGCAGTCGGCCCCCAGAAGTTGAACAGCGGAAAGGTGCCGCACTGCCGCTGTAGCTCGTCGGCGAGCTCCGGCGGCTCCGAATAGGCGCTGGGGATCTTGCGGCCGTCGGCCGGGTAGATCGGTCGGGGCGTGACCGAAATGTCCGCGGTCGAGTACATGTTGTACCACCAGAACATCTTGGCGCAGCGCAAGTCCGGCTGCCTTTTCTTCGCCGCCTCCCACAACTTCTCCCCACCTACGAGCCGATTCGATTGGCGCCAAAGCCAAATCTCGCTGAGGTCTCGGAAGTACCAACCGTTGGCGACGATGCCGTGGCTCTGCGGCAGTGTGCCGGTGAGAATCGTGGACTGAGCGGAGCACGTGACTGCCGGCAAGATCGGATCGACCGGCGCCACGAATCCGTCTTGGGCTACCCGGTTGAGGTTGGGCGTGTTTTTGCCGAGCATCGAACGCGTGAGCCCGACCACGAGCACGACCACGAGGGGGCGCGTCACGAGCTGTCCTCGCCGTGGAGTCGCGCCCGGGCCCATTCGAGCTCACGAGCCAATTTTTCGACGAGATCCTCGTCACCCCGGGGGCGTTCGTTCGGCGGGAGCACCGACCACGTATAGGTTTCGACCTCCAGATGAGGCAACACCGACCGCGCGGCGACCGTGCGGAGGGTTTGCTCCAAGAAATCCCGAGTAGTCCCGAGCTCTCCCATCGAATCTCGGTGGATGGGGACGTGAAAGTGCACACGCCACGGCCGGTCGGTGGGCAAGCACTCGGTTTGGTCGAGATCGTCCGCGCTTTCGAGGGTTCCGTCGGGATTTTTTGCACGCACCTGGTGCAAAAACCGCGGCTCACGGAACTCGTCGAGCGCGCGACGAGCCCCGGCCGCGCCGGGATCTTTCACTTCGATGGCGTTCGAGAGCTGGACCTTGCCGATGGTAATTCCGGCCGCTTCGAGTTTGCCGAGCGACTCCCGGGCGTCTTCGAACGCCACGGCTTGGTGACACGCGTCGAAGCAGACGCCGACGTGCGTGGCGATATGCTCGTGCAGAACGCCGATGCGCTGCGCCGCCTCTGGCAGTCGCTGCCCGAGTAGCTCGACCGTCTGTTCGGTCGTTTCGAGCCAGCAGCCGGGTTCGGGTTCGAGGCAGAGTCGGATGCACTTGCCCGTGCGGTCGCGAATCGCGGCGAGCGCGGAGGCGGTGCGACAGACCTGTTCGAGCGCGGTGTCCAGATGCTCGGCCGGCATTTCCTCCCGGTGACCGAGCGGGAGGGTGGAGATCGTCGCGTCGTCCAAGTCGTCGGGCAGGAGCTCTGCGAGAACTTCGGCGAGCCGGACCGAATAGTCGAGTCGCTCTTCGCGCGTCCAATCCGGGTGATAGACCCGACGCTTGACCCGACGTGCCTGAAAGTCGCCGTAGGGAAAGCCGTTGAAAGTGAAGGCGAATAGCGACTCAGCATCGAGCGCCCGTCGAAGCTGGGTCGCACCACGGGTCGAGAGCTCCGACAGGGCCGTGCGGCTGAGCCAGAGCCCAGCCCCCAAGCGTGGCGCACCCAGCCTTCGGCGCACCGGGCC
Source organism: Polyangiaceae bacterium (assembly GCA_029261965.1). Taxonomy (GTDB): domain Bacteria; phylum Myxococcota_A; class Polyangia; order Polyangiales; family Polyangiaceae; genus JAJDAH01. Next base: position 19,189 of record JAJDAH010000170.1, on the reverse strand, counting down.
GATGAATACCTCGACCGCGCGAAGGACGTCGTCGAGGCGCTCCCCGGGGTGCACGTTGGCGCAATAGGTCAACAGGGTCCGGTGCCCAGCCGCTGTGGTCACGTGCATGCGATGCGGTGGGGGTTCAGACCGAGCCAGCTATTGGCGTCTCGGCTGCTGTCCTCGGAGCACAGAGTTACCCTCGAAGAGCAGCGTCTGGTCGATCTTGTCGCTTTCGAGCAAGGTTCGGTCCAATCGGCCGGACTGCTCAAAGAACCTGATCGGGTTGTGCCAACAAACGGTTTGCACTTGCTCCTCATCGAAGCCCGCAGCGCGCATGGCGTCTGCGGTTTTTGGTACCTTGAGCGGATCACTCTTGCCCCAATCGGCGGCGCTGTTGACGATCATTCGCTCAGTGCCGTAGCGCTTCAAGAGGCCGACCATGCGCTCCTCGGTCATTTTCGTGTCGGGGTAGATCGAATGGCCACGCCAACATGCCGTCTCGAGCACGAGCGGCAGCGTCTCTTCGTTGTTGTGATCTACGATTACCAGGTCCTCCGGGATGCCGACTTCCTTGACTAGTGCGAGGGTACGTTCGGTGCCCTTCTTCTTGTCGCGATGCGGCGTATGAATCAGCGCCGGCACGGCGAGCTTCTTCGCCAACTCGAGCTGCTCGGCGAATGCTTTCTCCTCGGCGTCCGTGACGTCGTCGTATCCAATTTCTCCCACCCCGACTACGCCATCCTTCTCGAGATATCTCGGCACCAGGTCGAGGACATCGCGGCTGATGCGTGGATCGTTGGCTTCTTTGGGGTTGAGGGCGATCGTGCAGAAGTGCGCGATGCCGAACTGGCTCGCGCGAAACCTTTCCCAACCAACGAGCGAGTTGAAATAGTCGATGAACGTGCCGACTTGCGTTCGAGGCTGGCCTTGCCAGAACGCCGGTTCGACGACCCCGCGAATGCCGGCCTTGGCCATCCGCTCGTAGTCGTCGGTGGTTCGCGAAGCCAAATGGATGTGTGGGTCGAAGAGCATCGTTAATCCAGTGTTTCCTTGCGCGCGTGGACGCCGTGGTCTCTTCTAGCAGGCGGTCAACCGGTTGCCGACAGGGCTTCGAGCGAGCGCAAGACCTCAGCTCGGACTTCGGGACTCTCCTCCACTGCCGAACGCTCCTGCAAAAACGCGCGGGCGCGGCCGTCAGCGGTCATTCCGAGGCCCCGAGCCGCGCCAAGGCGGTGCGCTTCCACGCTGTGGTTGAGGTAGCCGATCATGCGTGCCACGGCTCCCGCCGGCGGGTGGGGCCCGATGGCGAGCCACAGCTCTGGCGGAAAATCGCGGTCCGCCGACTGCTGCTGATCGATGTACTCCATGCCCATACGTGCCAGATCCTGGTTGCATCGCTGCTCGAGGCCGATGATTCGGTCGATGGGGATCCCGACGAAAGCCGCCTTCATGACGAGCTTGTTGAGATCCGGCTCCGGATAGCGTTGACAGGCGTAGGGGTTGTCGGTCGCCAAGGCCGCGAACAAGTTCGCGTCGTTCGTGCGACCCGCATCGAGCGCGAGCGGTAAGAGCTGCGTGTTGTCCGGCAAGAGGCCGAGCGAACGAACAACCGCAATCTTTTCGCGGGTGTCGCCGATGTCGTAGGCGGCTTCTGTGACGGTCTTCAGGTTTTCGGGATCGATCACCGCGGCTACCAACAGGAGCACCGCGCGGCCGCCCACGTCGGCAGTGAAGTTGGATGTGCCCTCGGGCTCGCATGTGGTCGTCGTCGCCAGGAGCCCCGTGCCCAGCCGCCGTGCGGTAGCGGGGAACGCGTCGAGCAGCCGTTTCGTCGAGCGCTCGGAGAGGGCGGTGCGAGCGACTTCTTCGAGCCAGCTCACGCCGCTCTCGGGACAACCCGCCCGAAGCCGTTTCATGAGCGCGTCCTGGCGCTCGGTGACCGACATCGCGAGCAAGGTAGCAGCTTGTCTCATCGTGGTCATCGACGTCGAAACCTTCGCTCCAGCGCGCCGAGAACGAGATCGTGCGCCAGAAGCTGAGATCGTATGCCCAAAAGCTGGGATCGTCTGCCCAGAAGCTGAGATCGTCCCGGACGATGTTGGGACTTCTGCAGACTCGACGCTAGACTCGGTCGCGCTCCTGCTTTCGTTCGGATGGAGGTCGATCCCATGGCTCTTGCATCGTTGCCCAGCTCGGTTGAAGCCGCCCTCACCAGCTCGAGCGGCCCATCGTTCGATCTCGCGATCGAGGAGATCGCCACTGCCTTTGGCGCGGTGACCGTGACGCTGCATCGCGCGGACAACGACGAGTCGGTGTTGCTGATGGTCGCTTCGAAGGGGCTACCGCCGCCTGTTGCAGCGGTGACAGAGCGCATTCGGTTCGGCAAGGGCATGGCCGGCCTCTGTGTTCAGCGTCGTGAACCGGTGACGGTGTGCAATCTTCAGAGTGACTCCTCGGGCGTGGCGAAACCGAGTGCGAAGCTCACCGGTGTCGAGGGAGCGATCGCCGTGCCGGTGTTCGACGAGGGCGGACGACTTGCCGGAGCTCTCGGGGTCGGCAAGCCTGGCGCACACGACTACACCGACGACGAGAAGGCGACGTTGGCGAGCTGCGCCGCCTTGCTCGGGAAATCCCTCTAGCTGGTCGTTGAAAGACGGCCGTCCAGGCCAGCGACGGCCAGCCGCTGCGGACACGCGAGACGGGCGATCAGGTCAGATAGTACCAGCGCTTCAGCAGGTAGCCGGGCGCGCCGACGACGACGACGGCGAGCGCCCACACGGGTGAGCCATGCGCAGCCACGATGGTCGCGTCGATCGCCGGCATGAGCAGGATCCCCCCACCGATGGCGCGGCCGAGGTCCGGCGGGGCCGCGCTCAGCCACAGCGGACCGAACAGCTGGCGACCTCGAATCAGTACGAGCGTGAAGAACGGCGCTACAGTGGCCAGTACTTGCCAACTCCCGGGCCGCGCCGAGCGCACCGCGGCGAATGCGAGTAGGCCGGCCAACGCTCCGAGGGCGAGCACGATGGGTCGGACGCGGTCCGACGCCGTGCCTCCGACCTCGTGCTGCGAGAGGCCGGTGATGGCTGCGGTGAACAGGCCCGCGAGGACGGGCGCCCACCACACGTCCAGTGAGCTGGCTTCCGCGGCACTCAGGCCGAGGGCGACGTTCAAGAAGCGGCACGATCCCATTGCCACGGGTCCGAGCCTGCTCGATTTGAGCCAAGCGTCGTAAGCGAGAATCGCAACAACGAGCGCAATGGCCGTCATCGTCGCGCGGGTCGAGTGCCAGGACGCCATGCCAACTCCGACAGCGAGCAACGATGAGCCAAACATGCCAGCACCAAAGGCGCTGACCTGCCCGGAGGGGATGGGCCGGTCGGGGCGTTCGACCGCATCGATCTCGCGATCGAAGAAGTCGTTGAGCACCATGCCCCCGCAATAAAGTGCGCCGGTGGCCGCGAGCAGCCACCAATCAGTCTTAATCGGAGCTCCGCCCCGAACGAGCACCACCCCCGCGAGCACGTTCGCGAATGCGGTAAACACGTTGGGAATGCGGCACAGCTGAAAATATGGGCGGAGGTTCACTCTCGACTCCTCTGCCGACTCATCGATCCATTCTCGTTCAAGACCTCGGCTGACACTTACTGATGCTGCGCGGGCGGACGGAACACGGGCGTCTCTTGCGCGGAATGCGCATGGAAATTCGGCCGCGAGTATGGGGACGAAGTGTTACCCTACGCCCGCCAATCCGGGGAGATTTCATGTTTCGAAGACTCTTAGCTCTCGCTTCTCTTTTGGGTGCGTCGGCTCTGATGGCGGCGTGTCTTTCGGACGCCGATCCTGGCGAGTTCGAGTTCAAGCCGGAGGAAGGCGCGTGCATTCCGGGATTTCAGGTGAACTGCGGATGCCCCGCTGGACTCGTCGGGATTCAGGCCTGCACTTCCGAAGAACGCTTCGGCCCGTGCGAATGCCCGGACCCGATCACCGGTAATCCCGGCACGCCGGGGACCCCGCCCAACACGGGTCCGTGCACGCTGTTTCCCGACTGCGGCGGCTGCGAGTCTTGTTTCGAGACGTGCGTTTGCCAGACCGGTGGCGAAGACATCGATGGCTGTCGGGAGCTTTGTCTACAGGCCGGTCCGACGCCTGGCGGTAGCTGCGACGTCGGCCAGTGTCCGCCCGCCGCCGTTGGTGAGTCTTGCTGCACCGATGATGGCGAGTGCGGCGTGAACTTTGCGAGCCTGGCGCCCGAGTTCAATGGTTGTGTGCCGCGTGATGGCCCGGGATCGGCCGACCCGTCGTGTCCCGAGCTCGCGAACGTGTTGCCGATCACGCTGCCGGGTTGTTGCACGCCTCGCGGAGTGTGCGGGATTCTCGAGCCCGGCTTCATCGGCTTGGGCTGTGTCGATATCGAGCAGTTTCTCGGGCCTCAGCAATCCTGTTGATCCATGCCCTCGTTTTTCCGAGCTCTCGGGGAGTGAATAATTCGATGAAGATCCGATCGTTGTTGATGACGTCCACGGTGCTGTTGGCTGCTGGGTCAGCGGCGGCACAACCCGGTCCAACCCCCCCAGTGGCACCGCCCCTGGCACCGCCGCTGCCGCCATCACCCGCGGGAGCCCCCGCGCCGGCGAGTCCCGCGCCGACGCCGCCCGCTGCTCCGAGCGTGGCCAATCCTCCGATGAACGTGCCGCCGGCTTCCAAAGCACCACCTCCGGCCGGACCGACCGCTTCCGCCGGCGCATCCGTGAGTTTTGGTTCGGGCGGAGCCCCGAGCGAACCCGACGCTGGCGAATCGAACCGCCGAGTCGTCGTTTTCAAGGGCGGGTCCGCGCCCAAGCTCGAGGCAGAACCTGGTCGCCTCGTGCGTGGTGCGCTCGATCTCGAGGTGCGCTTCGAAGGGGTGAGCCCGCTTTGCTATCGCTATCACGTGACTGGCGCCGACCCTTCGGGCGGTTTGCCCCCGAAGATGTCCTCGGACCCCTTGTTTGCATCCGCAGGTGGAGCCCCCGCAACGTTTGCGGATCCGAAGGCGGCGCGAGACGCTCTTCAAGCCGCGCGCCAGGAGTTGGCGCGTGTGGTCAGGCAGGCGCGTCAAGAGGTTTCCCTCGAGGCCGTTTGGATGCAGTGCGACGCTGGTGGTGGGGATCCCGCATCACGACGGACGCGAGTCGAAAAAGCGGTGCGTGCCGCGGCCAGCGGCGTGGGCTCTGGAGGCGCCTGGACTCGAGCGATAGCCCAAGCCGAGAATGCGGCCAGCGGCGCTCGTAAGCTGGCACAAGAGCTGGGCGCCAACGCCCGCGGAGCCAAGAACCAGGCGCGACGACTCGAGCGTGAGCTCGAGCGCGCCGAGCAGGCACACAAGGCGGCGTTGGCCAATCTCGAGAACGCGCGTTTCGGGCGCGCTAAACAAGAGGCCGAGCAAGCCGTCGACGCTGCCGCGAGCGACGCCGGTCGCGTAGAAACCGAGCTGCGCGCGGCTCGGCAAGAGGTTCGAGCCGCTGAGCAAGCCCGCCAGCTCGGCAAAGCGAGTCACAAACTGATGCAGAAGCGCAAGAAGGCGGTGCGCATGTTGACGTCGCTCGTCGGCAATGTCGCGCGCGCCGAGGCCTTGTTGGCGAATTCGCCGACCTCCATGCACCGGCACTACGGCGCTGGCGATGACGTCAAGCTGAGCGTCAAGCGGACTCGCCTTCGCAGGGGACGACACCACGGCGGTCACACCGAGGTCTACAACATCGCTCCCTACGAAACCTTGAGCCCAATCTTGATCGACGTGAGCTTCGGCGCGTCGCTGGCCATTCCCGACAACACCAAGAAGTATGGACTCACCTTCGGCCCCCGAAACGAGGGCGACAACGTTGCCGATTTCCGCGTGCACCGAACCGAGGACGGCCTCGATCTAGACGCGGTCGCGTTCGTGAGCGCCTACGTCTGGAAGGAACGGTACCTCGACGACACCGTCTTCGATGTCTGGCAGCTGATCCCTCGACCGCTCGTCGGGTTTTCGCTGGTCGATCCGCTCGAAACGATTTACGTCGGGGCGTCGATCGACCCGCTGCAATTCGTCGACATTTCCGGCGGCGTTCGCTTCAAGGTCGTGCAGGAGCTGATCGGTCCGCAGGTGGGCGACCCGGCGCTTCGCAATGCCACCGGTGAGCCCGTCGACCCGGTGACGCGTCGAGAGGTTCAGCCCGAGGCGTTCGTGGCGGTCACGTTCAGCACGGATCTGGTGCATCGCTGGATCGCGCGCGGCGTTTTCTGAGTCGCTCGGTCTTCGATCCACGGAATACTTGCGGCGGGTGACTCTCACCGCTTCTAGAGGCGTCGACTCGCACCGCCGTCGCCCGTCGATGCGCGCTTGGCGCTCAGCCTGACGACGATTCCCGCCCGGCAAGCGATTGCAATTCCATCCCTGCCGGTCGGAGAAAGCCCCACCGGTTCGCCACATGCCGAGTTGGGACCCGCTCGGAGCTCGCCGTTGCCGAGCACGACGCCCACGTCGAGCCCCGGGCGGACGAAAGCTGCGGTTCCCGACGAATCGACGATGAGCGGGGGGCCCGAGACGCGCGATCGGCTGCCGGCGTCCGCGAGGGCGTCGAGCGGTTCGAGCGCCACCCGGAGTACTTCTTTGCCGCGACGGTCGTGGCGCAGGAGCACGCCATCATCGGTGACGGTCGTCAGTTGGCCTCCGGAACCGAGCGCGAGCGAGTTCGAGAGCTGGTGGGTGCCGTTACCGACCAGCGTAGCGAGTTCGTGTGAATCGAGATCGAGGGTGACGACCCGACTGGCGTCGACGATGGCAAACACGCGTCGGTCGTGAAGCGCGATCCCCCCCGTTGCGCGCCCGCCGAGCCGTCCTGAGGTCGTAGGCACGTTCACCGAGCGCCAAACCGATACCGTGCCCTCGACGGTGACGATGACGGTGTCCGTGCGATCGGCGAGGAGCGCCATCGTATTCCCACCCCGAGCCCGAGATCGCAGCATGCCATCGCGCTCGAAGCGAAGTAGCTCGCGCCCGATCGCGAGTACGGCACCTCCGTCAGCGGTGGGCAGGACGTCTCGCACCGATCCCGACGGCAACGCCACCCGGTATCGCTCTTTGCCGTTCGGCTCGACGGTGATCCATTCGTTGCCGCTCGTGACGAAGCCTCTGGCGCCGTCTGCGGTGATGACGGGATCCGTCGTCGCCGCGCCGCTACCCGTACGGAACGTCCATTCCACCTTGCCGGCGGCGTCGAGCTGGAGGATTTGGCCCGCCGAAGTGGCGACGACGATGCTGCCGCCCTCGCCGACAGCGATGCCGCGATCGATCTGTCCTGGGACGCGCGTACGCCACTCGACTCCAAGTGAGCGAGGCAGCGTCACGCGCGATCGGCTGCGACGCGTTGGGTCCACGCGCGGCATGGGCATCGAGCCCCGAGCGACGCCGACGGTGATCCGCTGCGGCAGGTTGGGATCGGTGGGTTTCGCCCAGCTCGAGCCAGAGTCCAGCGAGCCCACCGCTGCCAGAGACACCGCGAACACCGCGGTGATTGCGCCGGGGCTACGGAACCGGCTCGACATGGACGAGATACTCGTCGTCACTCGCCGGAGCGATGTGTGGGTGAGGGGTCGGCGCCCACGGATTGGGAGCGAGAGCCAGCCGAAGGCACGCATCGGTGCCCCGGGTGGCCGTAGTGACGGGTCCCTTCCATGGGCTCAGCGTGTCCATCGGGTTGGCGTCACCGCGAGCGCTGCCGTGGTGTATTCTGACCGGGATCCCATCCGCAGGCCCGCCGATTGGCGTCGCCTGTAGCACGGACGGAGCGGGTCGCGCTGACTTGGTGCCGTCCTCGACCACGAATCGGAACTTGCCGCTGCCTGTCGCGCAGACGACGTCTTCGTCGCGCATCCAAGTCAAGCGCCCCGACATCTTTTCACCAATCTTCACTCGTCTGCCACTCGACGGTGCATCGTTCGGCTCGATCTCCACGCCGTCTACGAGCGCCGCTTCACTCACTCGGAAAGTGTAGTTGTCCGAGACATTTTCGTACACGGGTGGCGGGGGAGCGGCGGTGTAGCGACCCTGGTCCTGCATCACCGCGAACAGGTAGTCGCCGGCTTCGAGCTGGAGCGCGGGGATGACCAAGTCGCGGTTTGCATTGCCAGCGCAGTAGCGGCCGACCGGTTGCTGGGCGCCCGAGGGGTACACCCACACACAAAGCGCCATGTTCGGCAGCGAAGTGGTGCTCACCTCGATGGGCTCCTCCCCGATCGTCACTGCGAAGAAATCGCGATCACTCGTCTCCTGATTGAGACGTCTGCCTAGCTTGCCTTTCACTTCGCTCCCGAAGGCCACCGGGTTGGCGGCGCCGGGTTTGTCGTTGGGTTCTTGCTCGGTGCCTTCGACCGTCACTGGCACATTGGGTGCTTGCCAGAGCCGCCAACCGATGGCGCCTCCGACGCCGACGGCGAACGCGCCGACACCGAGCCACGTCATCAAACCGCGGCGACGGAGCTTGCGCTCGTACATCGCGACCTCGTCGCGTGTGGCCGCGTCTTCGGCCAGCTTCGCCACCTTTCGGACGCGCGTGGAGTCGAGCAAGTTGTCGACACTTCCCCGCGTATTGCCCCGGATCTCGTCCACGATGGCTTGCTGCAGAGCTTGCACGCTCTGCGGGCGGTCTTCGGGTTCCTTGCTCAAAGACCGGTAGACGATGCGCGACATGCCGGCCGAGATGCCTAGATCGGGAAACAGGTTTGCGATGTAAGGGGGCGGCTCGGTGAGATGCTTCGTCAAGATCCCCATCGGAGTCGGTGCGTCGAATGGCGGGCGTCCCGTCAGACACGTGCACAAGACGGCGCCGAGCGAATAGATGTCGCTCCGAGGATCGACATCTTCGCCACGAATCTGTTCTGGAGACATGTAGAAAGGGGTCCCGACTATGGCGCCACCGGTGGTGACCTCCGCGAGCTCACTCGACTCGCGGAGCTTCGCGAGGCCGAAATCCAGCACTTTGATGACGTCGTCGCCGGACCGCCCTTTCATCAGGAAGATGTTTTCGGGCTTGAGATCGCGGTGGACGATGCTCAACTCGTGCGCCTCGGCGAGTGAGCTGCACGCTTGAATCATGATCTTGCCGGCGCGAACCGAGTCGAACGGCCCGTGGCCGAGCGCCTTGCCCAGGTCCTCGCCGTTCAAGAACTCCATGGCGAGGTACGTCAGCCCGTCGGAGCTACCGAAATCGAAAACCTGGACCGTGTTGGGGTGAGAAAGGCGGCTGGCCATCAACGCTTCGCGCTTGAACCGAGAAACGAGCTCCTCGTCCCGCGTGAGCTCGCCGGTCAGAAGCTTGAGTGCCATGAGCTTGCCGATTTGGGCATGCTCTACTTTGTAGACCACGCCCATGCCGCCGCGTCCGAGGAGACCTTGAATTCGGTAGCGGTCGGCGACGACGATGCCGATCAAAGGGTCGGCGAGATGCGCGGTCTCGGCGGGCGGGCTGGCCGACGGAGCTTGAGTTGGTCGCTCGGCGAGAGAATCGGCGTGAAGTGAACCCGGCGTTGCGCCTGTCCGGCCATCGTCGCTGACGACGAGCTGCACGCCACATTGGGCGCAGTATCGAGAATCCCCTGCGTTGGTCGCCTGACACCGGCTGCAGGAGATGGCATCGACCAAGATCTTCTGAGTCACGGGGACCCCGCATGAACCAGAAAGTCCACGGAGACGTCGGGGATGTCGCCGCGCCTCGACCGGTGTGCACCGATGACGCGGCCGAATGCTTCGACTCTCGAGCCCATCGCGACCTTCGTCGAGCGACCATAGACGAGGCGCGCCTGGCACGGTGGCCTCTCACAGCCGTCCTCGACATTCATCAGGATCACGGTCGCGTGATCGGCTTGTCGGATTTCGGCGACCGCGCCCGTTAGCGCTACTTTCCACCCCTTTTTCGAAGCTAGGTCGGCGCGGATGGCCGAGTAGAGCGTCGTGGCTTGCTTTCGGAATCGGGCCGCTTCGGCGCTCAGATTTTGGACTCGTTTCACGTGGATCGGCACCAGACGCGGGGCCTGCTTGGGTGAAGTCGCGCGCACAGTAATGGTCGTTTCTCCAACGGCCGAAACATTCATGAGTTGAGCGAATCGCCCCTGCGCGTCCACGGTAATCGGTCGACCCGACACGGTGACCGTGCCCCGCTGGTCGGTCTTGCCGGCCAGCATGAAGTGTGCCCCGCCGATCACCGTCCGGCTACCCGGTGCCGTGACCACCAGAGGCGTGACCAAGGTAGAAAGCGTGACGGCCCCCTCTTCTTTCTCCATGCCCGATGCGGTCGCCGAATAGGGGACGGCGCGGACGAGCTTGCTCATCTTGGCCTTCGGGCCGGTCAAATCCTTCGTGACGTCGATCTCCACCCGTCCTTTTCCCGAGCTGTCGAGCTTCACGGGTTTCCCGTCGACGACGACGACGGTGTCCGGGACGGCCTCGACGTTGACGTCGAACTTCGGCCGGGAGGCATCGAGGCCAGAGAAGTCACCTCGGATCCGGTAGTTGACGAAGACTTCGATGGGTACTTCGTCGCGGTCACCGCCCTCGCGCTCGACAACGACGTCGACCTCGTTTTTTCCGACGTGCAGAGTCGAGGCCGCGTCGAGCTCGGTGACCTTGCCTCGCACGCTGCCTCTCACGCCGCCGACGCTGAGCGTCGATCCGTCGGGGCAGCCCTGGCAAGTGAGCTCGAGTTTTTCTTTGCCGTCGGCGTCGGTTTTGACCGCCCCTGCGATATCCGGTGCGGTTGGCCAAAGGGCGAATAACGTCGCCAAGACGGCGACGGTCCCGCCCGCTCCCGCCAGGCCGAGCCACGCGGATTTCGAAAGCTTCCGCGAGCGCGGGAGCACGGCGAGGTCTTCGGTGGTCGGCTCGATTCCCCGCGGCTCGGCTTTCCGTTCCCGCTCGGGCTTCGTGGCTGAAGGCCGCTGGCGGCGAGCGGGCTCTCTCCATGCGACCCTTCTTACGGCCTCCTCTTTGGGGTCCGATGACGGGCGAAGGATAGTCTCCATGTCGCTGACCGACACTGGCGCGGGCCGGTGCGCTTCCTCTTGCGGGCGCTCGAGTTGGTGTCCCAGATGCGGGCGGTCAGAGAGCGGCTGATGGGGGGCATCGGTGCCGAGCCCGGGAGCCAGGCTGCCCAGGCGCGGGGTGCCCATCATCGTCGGTTTTTCGCTCTGGAGGCGGCGTGTCGTTGTCAGCTCGGACCCGGGCGTGTCGGCGGACGCCGGCGATGCTGACGCTACCGGTGGGCCGTGCGCTGCTGGAGCGATGCCCATCATCGTTTGCTTGATCGCGGGCTCGTCTGGCTCGGTCGTGGCGACCCCGCTTGGACTCGAGCCATCGGTGTACCGAGGCGGGTGACCTCCTGGGCCAACGGGCGGTTGGGCTGGCACGTCGATCACCGTGGGCGGAACAGCGGCAGGTGGGGCATGGCCCACCTGCGTCTGAGCCGAAGCCACCGGCAGTGGGGCGTTTCCCGCCGGGGCCGTACCCACGTTCGCGATTCCCAACAGAGTCTGCTTAGCGAAGTCCGGCGCTGGGCCCATGACCGAGCCGCATTTACCGCAGATCGGCCTGCCCGGCTCGTTGAGGGACCGGCAGTGCGGGCAGGCGACCATTGCCCGGCAATATACGCGCTGCCCCACCCCGTTCCCAGTCGCCGAGCTGGCCAAATTCGTCAGGACTTTGTCCGATCGTGGTCGCCTCCGATATGGGGTCGGAGCCCGAAGCATGCTCGCCAAGCGAATCATTCCCTGTCTAGACGTTCGCGATGGTCGCGTCGTCAAGGGCGTCAACTTCGTCGATATTCGCGACGCTGGCGATCCTGTCGAGTGCGGTCGTCGCTACGACGCCGAAGGAGCGGACGAAATCACGTTTCTCGACATCACAGCGTCGCACGAGGGTCGGATGGCGTTTCTCGACGTGATCGCGCGCACCGCGGACCAGATTTTCACGCCGCTCACCGTAGGCGGTGGCGTCCGTACGGTCGAGCACGTCAGGGAGATGCTCGATGCCGGTGCAGACAAGGTGAGCATCAACACCGCCGCCGTGCGAGATCCGCAGCTCATCGAAGATGTCGCCGGAGCGTGGGGAGCGCAGGCGCTCGTCGTGGCGATCGACGCGAGACGACGAGAAGGTGGCGAAGGGTGGGAGGTTTACACCCACGGTGGGCGCCAAAATACCGGTCTGGACGCTCTCGAATGGGCACACACGGCCGCAGATCGCGGCGCCGGCGAGATTTTGCTCACCAGCATGGACCGCGATGGAACCTTGCGCGGCTACGACATCGAGCTGACGCGGGCGGTGAGCGATGCCGTTTCGATTCCGGTGATTGCATCGGGTGGAGTCGGCGAGCTCGAGCATCTGCGCCAGGGGCTCGATGAAGGCGGGGCGAGCGCCGCGCTCGCGGCATCGATTTTTCACGATGGCGTTCACACGATTTCGGAAGCCAAACGGTACCTCGAGAGCACGGGTGTGCTCGTACGCGGAGGAGAAGCTTGAGCGTTACTCTCATCGAAGTGCTTGCGGCGGCCGCGGCTCGACGCGCACCGGTTGTCGGGGAAATTGCCGGCTATTTGGTTCTCGGCACGAGCGAGCAGCTGGGCGGCGCGCCACGCATCGTCGATCCGGACCACGTCCAACTCCACGACGATGGCTCGATTCAAATCACCGGCGGCACCGCAGCGTCGCTCGAGCAGGCCGAGGCTTCGCTCAGGCAGCTGTTGAGCGCGCTGCTCGAGGTGGCCAGCGCCGGCGCGCCAGCCCTGCGGCGCGCGAGCCGAAAACGGCCTGGCGGCGGCCCGCCGGCTCTGGTGCGCGAGATCGAAGCCGCTTTGATTCCGGTCAACCGAGCCGCGGGTCGGCGCGCGCTGGCGCGGCTCGCCCGCGAGACGAGTCGTGCGGCGCCGAGCCTCGACTTGGCTTCGGCGCGGGCCGAGCATCGAGCGCTGGCTCGCCCGGGCGCGGCCGCGCCCCCCGACGTCGCTACACGCGAGCCCACATTGGCCCCGCGCTGTGATCCAGCGCCGAGTCCGATGACCGTTTCATCGGTGCCCCTGGCGGTCACCCCGTTCTCGGAAGCGCCAGAATCCGCGCCGGCCGAGCTCGGGCCCTCTGGCGCACTGGCGGCGAGTGACCTGGACGGCGCGCTCGACCCGGATTCGGAGTCGAGCCCGCTGGCTCCGAGCGAGATCACGCGGCCCGAGGGTCCCCGGTCGCGCCGGCTGGCCACGCTGATGCTGCCGGAGGTCGCGAGCGAGGTGCCACCAGCGCCCGAGGAGCCTGAGCACGCCTTCGGCGAACAGATATCCGAAGAAGTCGATGTCGAGATCGATGTCTTTTTCGAGTCGTCCGAAGTTCCGCCGGCGGAGGCGGCGCGCGAGCCGGTGCCCGAGCGTGGCGAGCCAGTGCCCGAGCGTGCCGAGCCGGTGCCCGAGCGTGGCGAGGATTCGTCCCTGTCCCCCGCCTCGGTCGAGACGAGCGCGCAAGAAAGCACACCCGCCGCCGTCCCGGCGATTGAGTCGATGTCCGACGAAATCCCGCAGGTGGCACAGGTGGCCGAGCGTCTGCGTGACCAGACCCCACCTCTGGGCTCCTTTGCCGCGGCGGACGGCGACGTCCCGGTGGTCGAGCTCGACGAGGCTGGGGGATCGAGCTTTCGTGGTCCCGAGGTGGCAGCAGAGGTGGCAGCAGAGGTGGCAGCAGATGGGGTCTTCGAGGTGCTCGACGAGCCCCCAGAAGGACCGCTCGAGCTCGGTGGTGTAGACGCTACCGAGCGCATGCCGGATGTGACATCGGCGGACGGCGGGCTCCCGGACGAGCTACCTCGCGAATTCGATGCCGAGCCGGTCGATGCCACCGACTCGTCGCTTCGAGGGACAGCGACGCCGCTTGGTGGCTTCGAAAGCACCGAAGTGTCGGGGCGCGAGGGCGCCACGACACGGGAAGAGGTCGAGTTCAGCGAGGCGCTTTGTCACGAGGCGGCCGACGACGAACCCGACGCGCGGCCACCGGGTCAACGCGATGAGATTGCGGACGAGGTCGGGGATGCGGCGCAGCTGGGGGATGCGGCGCCCGACCGCCTCGAGGACCACAGTGATGCTCCGCTGACGGAAGCGCTGCCCGAGGAGACTCCGGCCGAAGCGCTGACCCCGAGCGGTGTCGTGCGAGCCGTCAGGCCTGGCACACCCTTGCCGCCGTGGCCCGAATCGCAAGCCCCATCGTCGATCCCGCCGCGGAAGAGTGATGTGGCCGATCTACTCGAACGTTTCAGCAAAACACTCGATCGACCCGATCAAGACGTGGCTCGCGATCTGAAAGAAATGGTCGGTCTCGACGCGACGGTGTTGCCCCCCCGCGTCGCTGGCGGCGGTCGCTCGTAATTTTCGCGAAAAATTCCTGCCGTTGACGTCGCCACGGGTTGTGCGATTCTGCCCCTCATGCATCCGCAGAATTTGGCTATCCTCAAAGGACTCGTGAGCGTTGCGTGGGCCGATGGTCGCGTGGCCGAAGAGGAAAAGGACGTCATCGAAGCATTCCTCGCCGCCTTCGAGGCTACGCCGAGCGAGAAGCTCGAAGTTCGCAAGTTCGCCGAGACGTTGAAAACGCTCGACGACATTCCGCTGACCGATCTCAGCGCAGACGATCGCCGCGTCCTGTTGAATCACGCCGTCATGATCACGTTCATCGACGGGGAGCAGGACGAGAAGGAAAAAGAGCTGCTCGACGACCTGTGCGACAAGTTACGAATTCCGCCGAGCGAAGCGCAGGCGATCATTCAGTCGGCCGAGACTCGCGCCCAGCAGCACCTCAACTTGCTCAAGTCCTGAAGCTCGCGGCCTCGGGCGGTCAACCCTTGGTCAACTGCTCTTTGATGCGGTCGATTTCCTTGAGCAATGCGATCGGGCTGAACGGTTTCGTGTAGTAGGCGTTGGCGCCGGCGTCGGCGGCCTTCTTTCGAGAGTCAGGGTCGTCGAGCGCGCTGATGATCACGACCGGGACTTCCTTGGTCGCCGGATCACTCCGGAGTCTTCGACAGACCTCCCAACCGTCGTACTGGCCGGGAAGCATCAAATCCAACAGGACGATGTCGGGCGACTCGGTCATCGCGACGTCGATTGCCTTGGTGCCAGAGGCCACGGCCGTGACCTCGTACCCACGGGCTTCGACGAGTGCCTCGATCATCCGGCGGATCGAATCTTGGTCCTCGCAAATGAGAATCCGCATCGAAATCGAGCCTACCACGGCGCGAGTCACCCCGGGTTGATCGAAGTTTTGAGCCTTGAAGGGGCTTTCTACGGGGCCGGGAGCTTGACCTCGACCCGGCACGTGCCCTCTTCGGTTTCGGTCAGAGCCAGGGTGCCATCGAGGTAGCTCGAAGCGGCGTTGGCCACGACGAGCGCGACGCCCGCCGGCCGGCCGAGTGCCGACGGATCGGTTTGGTGGTTCAAGAGAGCCGATCTCGATGCCCGTGGCACCGAAGGGCCCGGATCGTCGACGGTGAGCACGGCGACGCTCTTTCCCGTTCTGAGCCCGATGTGCACGACGCCGTCTTTCGGGGCTGCAGCCACCGCATGGTCCACCAGTGAGCGCAGCAGCAACGAGATGGCGGATACACGAACGTTGGCACTCACGCCGTCGCTAGCGGCAATTTCGAGCCTGACGCCGTGGCGCGCGGCGCGCCCCTCCGCGTCCTGCACAATCTCGCGGACGAGAGCACTGAGATCCAAGGGTTTGTTCGATTCGTCCAGGCCACAGCCGCCGAGCCTCGAGAGCTCCCCGACGATTTCGTAGCCCGTGGACGTCAGCCGACCGAGCTCTCGAGTCAGGCTCGCCGACTCCCCCAGGGTCTGACTTGCTTCTTGGGACTGGGATCGCAACTCCTCGAACACCTGTCGCAGTGCACGCCCCAGCCCGGCTGCGAGAGTCACCATGGCCTCGAATCGCTCGCTGCTCGCCGGGACTTCTGCGGAGCTGGTTTGCACGTCACCGGCTGACATCGCGGTAGCGAGCTCGCGGGCGTAGGCTTCGCCTAGCTGCTGGGCCTGTTCGAGCTCTTTGCGCAGGTCGTCGACCTCTTCGGTCGAGGCGTCTGCCGGTAGCAGGAGAGATTGGGTTCCGCTAACCAGCTCGAGGCGGCCGCCGTGCCGAACCGACATGCGGCTGAGCCATCGGCGCTCCATCGTCGTCGTCGACGAGCTATCGGGACCGAGCTCGACGCTGATCCTGACCCAGCTCTTCTCTCGACGAATGCTGATCTCGGGCGCGGCAGCCTCGGCGGGATTGCTCGTTTCGCTGACGAGCACGTGAAGCATGCGCCGCAGATCGGCTTCATCCCCGAAGACTTCGGTTCCTGCTCCAGGCTCCATCGTGATGCGAGCGTTCGGGGCCACTTCGTAAAGGAGCGAAGCCAGATCGATCCGTCCCCGTCGTGCCTTGCTCGGCGCCGCGGACTGCAGATCACTGAGCAACCCGATGGAGGCGTCGAGCGCATCCAACGTCGCGTCGACCGCGGGCGCCTCCTTGATGTCGATCTTGGCCATCTCCGTCGAGGCCGACGAAGGAGGGGGCGCCTCGCCTTGCGACGTGACGCCCCTTCGAAGGGCCGTAGCGGCGGAGCGGGCTTCCTGGGCGAGTAGCCAGCTCAGCTCCTGGCGTGTGAGGCGGTCCTGGCTCAAGGGCCACCAGTCTGCCATGGGCGAATCCGGGCGTGCAGCCGCTTTCTCGATTGGTCGGTGTTCTGACGCGATTCCCCGCCCCGAGGATGCCCGGCGCCCGTCGACGGACTACCATTGTGCGGATGGCCATGCCCCGGCACGTGACCGGCCTTCTCGCGGTCACCGTGGGTGCTTGCGGCAACTCGTCGGTCCCGAGCCCATTCGGCTCGCGGGACGCAGGCGCCGACGTCGTCGCCCAGATGGACGCCGCGGACGCAGCTCCACCGGGCACGGACGCCGACGCTGCCATCGATCCGACTCTCGGCGGGCCGTGCATCGACGACGAGCAGTGTGACGACGGCATCGATTGCACGTTCGACAGGTGCGACGAAGCGTTCGCGCGGTGCCGCGTCGTTCCCGACGATACGTTGTGTTTCGACGAGGTCTTCTGCAACGGCCTCGAGATTTGCAACCCGATGCTTGGTTGCCGTCCCGGCGGCCCGGTTCCTTGTTCCGACGAGAACACCTGCACGATCGACGCGTGTGTCGAAGCTGACAAAACTTGTTCCCACGGCCCGAGAGACGTGGACGGAGACGGTGACGCTGATTGGAACTGCAATGGGGGCGGGGACTGCAACGACACGAACCCTTCGGTGTCCAGCACTGGAGTGGAGGTGTGCAACAACGCCGTCGACGATGACTGTGATGGGACCACGGACGAATCCGATTGCCAGGCCCCGGAGCACGACACCTGCCTGGACCCCCTCGAGATCTCTGGTGACGGATTGTTTCAACTCGACACGCTCGCTGCAAAGCAGGACCTCGCCGCGACCTGCGCCGGAACCGGGGGAAACTGGCGTGACGTCGTCGCGGCTTTGCTCGTGAGTGGCGGGTCACCCATCGACGTCGACATCGTGGCGACGACCTCGTCCGGCAATCTCGCGCTCGCCGGCGCGACGCTGTGCGGTGACGCCGCGACTGAAATCGGCTGCGCGAGCGGTTTCGCCAGGGCCACGGGAGGCCGCGTGTCTCGGCTGAGGCTTCGCCAGCTCAGTGCTGCGAACTACCCGCTGTATGTCTTCACCGATGTCGGCCAGACGGTGGGGCTCTCCGCGGATTTTCGCCCGGCATCGAGCAAGCCGAGCAACGAAACTTGTGGCTCCGCGAAGGCGATCACCCCGGGGGTGCAAGAAGTGGTCGAGCTCATCGACGCCGACGCGGATGTGCCGTCCGAATGCACGGACCTGGTCGGCGATCTCGTTTACCAATTCACGTTGACTGCTCCGCAAGATGTCGAGGTTTTTGCAACATCTCTCGACGGCAACGGGCTGCCCTCGATTTCTCTTCGCACCCCGGCGTGCGCGGACAGCGGTGACGAGATCACCTGCCAGACGAGCAACGCCGTGGGGCTTTTTGCCCGGGCGCTTCCTCCAGCGACGTACTTCGTTGCCGTGTCGGCCACCGCCCCGACGAACGTTGGCGTGGTTGTCGAGCTCAGTCCGCCTACCGTCGCGCCGCCGGACGAGACCTGCGACGGCTCGCCGCCGATCGTCCCGAACACCAGTATCGTCGTGACATTGGACGGACACGCCGACAACGCGTCGCTCGGCTGTCGCGTTGGGGCTCGAGACGCCGCCTACGAGCTCGTCCTCACCGAGCGCACCGACGTTCTCTTGGTTCAGAGCCTCTCGGATGGGGATACGGGGGCGATCAGCCTCGCGACGTTGCCGTGTGCCTCCGAAGACGACGTGCTGACTTGTGGCACGTCGTCGAGGAGCCCTAATCGTGCCGCCGTTCACGACGTCGCGCCGGGCAGCTATCGGGTCGTCGCCGAATCGCTTCGGGCGAGCCCGGTGACGGTGACCGCTCTGACCCGTCCGGCGGGACCTCCGCTTTTCGTGGCGTTCGCCGACACCTGCACCGAGGCCATCGACATTCCGCTGGAAGGCGGATTTTTCCAGGGCAATACAGCGAACTCTTCCGCTGACTACGACGCCGGCTGCGATCTCGGTGGTCAGCCCGCGGGCGGCGCGCGCGACCAAATGTTGCGTCTGTCGCTGACCGAGCAGAAGCGCGTCGTTTTCGACATGAAAGGAAGCGTCTACAACACGCTGCTCAACGTGCGAGCCGGCCCGAGCTGCCCCGGAGACGAGCTCGTCCAGTCCTGTGCGGCGGGTTTCGTTCCGGACAAGAGCTACCTCGATGTCACGCTGGACCCCGGTGAGTACTTCGTCCAGATCGACGGCTATCAGGGGGACTCGGGCCCCTGGCAGCTCGAGGTCTTCATCACCGATCCCTGAGCTTCTGGCCGGCAAAAAACGACCGGCCTGATGTAGCGTTGCGCCGACGGCGGAACGCGGTGGCGCTGCCGGTCGTGAATGCACGCGTTTAGTCGAAAGTTGCTAAGGTGCGCCGTGCGCCTCGCTTTCACCGTCGCCCTTGGTCTCGCCCTCACTTGTGGCGCGCCTCTGGCGATGGCCGAGTCGAGCACGCCGACCGCCTCTCTGACGAGCGGGCAGCG
>JAJDAH010000169.1 GCA_029261965.1 Polyangiaceae bacterium | reverse complement strand
ACCGTGATGGGCATCGTCGCGAAGAAGAACGAATGGAACGTCGACGGCACGACGATCCACGTCGAAAAAGAAATGAGCACGGCGCCACCGCGACGCATCGCGCGCCTCGGCGTTCGAATCAGCGTGCCAAACGAGCGCGCGAATCAGCTCGACCAACACGCTCGCGACGCGCTCGAGCACGCCGCCAACACGTGTCCAGTGCGCCTCAGCATCGAGCCGGCCATCGACGTGCCCGTCGAGCTCGTGTGGGGCACGCGCTAGCCCCTGAGGTCGGTAGTCCCCTGATCGCGTGTCCCGATTCTTTCCAGAGTGTGGTGGACTCATGGTCCACCAAACTAGCGAGCGTCAGGGTTGGTTTCCGGGTCGACCAGGAACACGGCCGCCGTCCCGGAGCACAGCCACCCGGCGTCGTGCTCGGCACACTCGACTCGAACGACCGCGTTGGCCCCTACGCGACCCGCGACTTCACGCACCCCTTCCCGCGCCGCGTCGCGGGAGCAATCCTTCGAACACGTTGTCGTCACGTCGCCCAGCGGGACGTAGTTGGCCGGCAAAGTGGCGAACTCGCTGACGAGATCGCGCCGGCGCGGCGGCAGCTCGGGAGCCGACTCGCTCCGAACGAGCTCGACTTGGATGCGCCAGCCTTCCTCGGCCGAGGGGAGCGCCGGGTCGAGCGGATCGATGACGCTCGCCTGCCGAAGCTCGTCGCTCGACTTCCAACTCTGGGCGTTTTTCGGCCGCGCGACGGTCGCGCCACAACGAATCGGAGTGTGTCGAGGGTCGTTACCACGCGGTCTTTTCGACCGACAGTCGAGCCCGGCAAGCAACGTCCCCCCAACGCGCGACGCTCGCTCTCGCATGGCGCGGGTCAGGCGCTCCACCGAGCAATCGACGTCGCTCAGATAGTCGCCGTCGATGCCAGCGAATGTCTCGATCAGGGTGCAGCGCGCACGCACGGTGCCCACGACCTCGAAGTCCGGCGGGACGTCGGCAATGACAGCGACGTCGTCAGCCACGGCGAGGCGATCCGACGCGGAGCCGTCGAACCGCGACGCGCTTCGGGTGGAGGTGCACCCGACGGTGAGCATGCCGGCGATGGCCAAGCCCAGGACGAGGTCGCGAAGCGGACGGGAGCTCATGCCCACAAGCGTTCCAAGAACTCGAGCGACGCGCAAGCTCATGCCCGGCCGGCCCGGCTCGACCTCAATCCGTTCCGGCATCCCCGATGCCAGAGCACGACAGTGACGGCGGAGCGCCAGCGTCGACATTCAAGGGCTCCACGAAGTTCAAGGCGACCGAGGCCGTCGCCGAGTACTGATCGGCCGCCAGAGTGACGCTGTTCGCGGCGGGAAGCACGGGGGTGGCGCCGGACAGATCGAGGGAAAAGATCGAGCCAGGGTTCGGGTCGAAGTCCGTCCCGTAGTCGTTCAGCCCAGCACTGATGAAGTGCGGTCCCGGCCCGATGACGAAGCCGGTGACACGAGCCAGTCGGGCGACCCCGATGGCTCGGCAAGCGGCCACGCCGATCCCGTACGCCGGGGTCATGTCCGAAGGCGCGTTCGTATCATAGGTCACCCAACTCACCGGCCCTTCCCCATCATCCAGAGGAACGGTGCCTGGCGCCAATGTGGCGTTCACGGTCAAACGACGGAGCGCCATCATCGGCAACCTCAGGCTAGTGCCCTGTCCCGCGGGGAGACTCACGGCGTCCAGGGGGGTGTCCGCGTCCGAGAAACCCCCGCCGAGCGGCACGCCGCCGATCCACGTGCCCCAGAGCAGTCGGCTCGCCGCGAACGCGATCGGATTGTCGACGAAAATCGCTCGCACGTAGACGGTGCTCGGGAGCCGCTCGAAGCGCATCATCGGAAGCGTATCGATGGACGTCGTCGTCAAACCGCCGTCGCTCGTCTGCGCCGGAAAAAGTTGCGCGTCGATGGGCGCAACCATGGGTCCCATGTCCGGATCCGGAATGGGGGTGTCGAATATTTCGACGACGAGCACGCCCTGACCGTCGAGATCGGGGCTCGCTTCGAGCTGCATGCGCTCCGGACGGAAAGACAGGCAGAGCGCGCCGCCACTCGGGTCCGCAGGAGGCGCGCAGGGTGGGCCTGCATCCGTGCCAGCTCCACCGCCCGTGCCGGGGGATCCGCCACCGCCGGCGCTACCGCCGGTCGCCGGCGCGCCCCCGCTACCGGACGTGCCGCCAGTCCCGGGAGCTCCCGCACCGCCACCGCCCGTTCCGCTGCTGCCGCCGGTTGCCATGCTGCCAGCGCTCCCGCCGCTGCCACCGGATGAGCCAGCACTGCCGCCGGTGCCGTCGGAGACCAGCCCGTCGCCCTCGGTCGAGCCACACGCCGCCGCCGCAGCCGCGGCGAGAGAACCCGTCACCAAAGCAAGATGGATTTTTTTCACGCGCTCGCCTCCTCCGCCCGAACCTTACGCAATAACCTCGACTGGCGCACGTGTCCCCGGATGCTCCGGCTTCCTCGGCAGTCGCTGAAGCCCCGCGCGGCTTGCGGAGCGGTACGCCGCCCGCCACGATGAGCACCGTGGCGCGCCAGTGTCCTTCCTATCTGGCGCTCGATCTCTCGGAGATCCGGCGCCGCGCCGAAGTCGCCATCGCGTCGCTCGAACGATGCGTCGTGTGCCCCCGCAATTGCCGCGTTGACCGCCTGAAAGACCAAGCCAAGGTCTGCTCGACCGGCCGGTACGCGCGGGTCAGCACTTCGTTCCCCCACTTCGGAGAAGAGGATTGCCTCCGCGGCTCCAACGGCTCGGGCACCATCTTTTTTTCGTTCTGCAATCTCAAGTGCGTGTTCTGCCAGAACCACGATACGTCTCAGGCGGGTCAAGGTGACGAGCTCCAGCCGGCCGAACTGGCCGACCGCATGCTCGAGCTGCAAAACCAGGGTTGCCACAACATCAACTTGGTCACGCCGGAGCACGTCGTCCCGCAGGTCCTCGAAGCGCTGCCGATCGCCATCGAGCGCGGTCTGCGCCTCCCGATCGTCTACAACACGTCCGCCTACGACTCACTGGAATCGCTCGAGTGGATGGACGGCATCGTCGACATTTACATGCCGGATTTCAAAATCTGGAGCAAAGAGAGCGGCATCCGCTACCTCAAGGCGAAGGACTACAAGGACGTCGCCTGTCGCATCGTCCGCGAGATGCATCGTCAGGTCGGACCACTCGAGATCGACGCGGAGACCGGACTGGCGCGACGCGGCGTGCTCGTGCGCCATCTCGTCATGCCCGGGCTGCTCGAAGAGAGCCGCCGAATCTTCGGCTTTCTCCACGACGAGATTTCGCCCGAGACCTACGTGAACGTCATGGGCCAGTTTCGGCCCGAATACAAAACCGACGAATACCCCGAGATCCACCGCTGTCCCACCACCGACGAAATGGCCACCGCACGAAAGCTTTTCCGCGAGTCTGGCCTGAGCCGCATCGACGAACGAAGCGCCAAGCGGCTCTTCGTATTCCTCTGAAGCGTGAGACCCGCGAACCGGCGCCGCGCCCCCTCCCAGCGTTCGGCTCAGTCTCCACCGAAGAGTGCGCCGAGCACCAACAGCGCGAGCACCAAGACGACGATCGGCAGGGCTATCCAAGAAACGACGGCCGTCCACCCCCTCTGAAGCGACGTGCCGCGGTTGGCAGCGCAGTCTCGGCAAATCGCGTACGGCTTGGTGCCGCCCTCGGTGATGATGCAGCAAGCCCCGCAGAGCGGCACCTCGCAGCGGGCGCACGGCCCCGCCGCGAGCTCGCCGCAGTGCACGCACGTTGCCGGGCTGTCCGAGAAGTCGTGATGCTGCATCGACATCGCTGCTGGAGTGTATGCTACCGCGCACGATGACTGAGCACGTGAGCGGCAGCGGCGGAGTGAAGCTCGGATGGGACGTGAGCGGCGACGGGCCCCAGGTGCTGCTCGTGCACGGGATCGGCTCGAAGCGCAGCCGCTGGGACCAGCAAGTCGAAGCTCTGTCTGCCGCGGGTTTCCGAGTATTTCGGTTCGACCTTCGCGGGTTCGGAGACTCGGAGTTACCGACGAAGCCTTACGGCCTCGCGGAGTTCGTCGCGGATCTCGACGCCGTGGTCGACGCGTTCGAGCTCGACGACTTTCACCTCGTCGGGCATTCGCTCGGGGGAATGCTGAGCCTCAGCTACGCGGTGGCGCACCCCAATCGACTTCGTTCGCTCGTCGTCGCCTCGGCGACGAGCCACAACGGGCGGCGGGCACGCGCGTTCGCCCAGGCGATGGTCACATTCGCCGAACGCGGTTTCGACGCGGTGATGAACGACGCCGAGGCCCGCTCGCAAATCGACGGGGTGCTGCGCGAAGCGTTCCCCGGCATCGACCCGCCGGTGGAGATGCTGCGCGTCGGCGTCGAGAAACCGAACCTCGCACGCGCCGGCACTTGGCGCGCCTGCCTCGAGTACTCGACGAAGGACGAGCTCGAGCGAATCGCGTGCCCCGTGCTCGTGATGCACGGCTCGGCCGATCCGCTGATTCCTTTCCGTGCTGGACAGATGATCCACGAGTCGATTTTGCACTCGGAATGGATCGAAGAGAGCGGCGCCGGGCACAGTCTTCCGCGCGAGAGAACGCCGTCGTTCAACGAGGCGCTCCTCGACTTTCTTCAGCGCGTAGAGGCAGGCTCGGCCAAACGCGCGGGATGAGCTGGCGAGCGGACGTCGACGGCAAGGCCGCCATTCTGACGGGCTTGTCGCCGACGCCGTGATTTTGCTCGCTCTATGTCAGGTGCAGGTACCGCCGCTCGTCGCAGCCACGCAGGATCCGCTGGGGATCGCACAAAGGATAGGGCACGAGTTGAAGCACCCCAGATTGCGCGCCCGCGCGATGGCCTGAAGCGCAGCTTGCGAGTCGGCGCTCGTCGAGTTCGTGACGGGGATATCGCAGCACCCATCGTTGATGGTCTGCATGCACTGGACCACCGGGCAGATGCCGCCGACGCAGCATTCCTTCGCCTTGTTGACGGCGTTGTTCATTTCGAGACGAACTTCGTCGCAATCGACGCCGCCGTCGCCGCCGCCCATCCCAGCGCTGCCCGCCGAGCCACCCGTTCCGGCCGCTCCGCTGCTTCCGGCCGAGCCGCCGCTTCCGGCCGAGCCGCCGGTGCCAGCTCCACCGGCGCCAGAGGCACCACCCGCCGCCGCGCCGCCTGCTCCGGCCGACGCGCCTGCTCCAGACGAGCCACCGGCGCCTGCAGCGCCGCCCATTCCAGCGGACCCACCCGTGCCGGCGCCGCCTGAACCGCCTGTGCCCGCGCCGCCCGTGCCGCCCGTGCCCGCGCCTCCCGAGCCGCCGCTGCCGCCTCCCGAACCGCCGCTGCCGCCTCCCGAACCGCCACTCGCCGTCGACGAGTCGCTGCCGGCGTCGGCGCCGGAGCTTCCGGTGCCGCTGCCGCTGCTACACGCGGTCACCGAGGCCACACCAAAGAAAGTCATTAAAATCAAGCTTGCTTGACGCATGTACACACCTCCAAAAGGGCGCCATCCATAGCGCGTCCGGGCGCGGACGCAAAAATCTGTCAGTCGCCGCGCTTGCGCTGCGAAGTGTGCGTGGCTTTCTCCGGGTCGTCGACGGCGCGACCAATGGCGCCCTTGCCAAAGCGCGCCTGGATGGCATCCAGGGTGGGGCCGAGATTGTCCGCGGGCTCGACGCGGGTGAACAGATCGAGCTGCTCGGCTTCGGCGGGCTCGAGACCCGAAAGCGCCACTCCGAGCAACCGCACGGGCTCTTCGAGCGCGCTGGCGTCCCAGAGGGCGACGGCGACATCGCGAATCACCTTGCCGTCCTGGGTTGGACTGCCCAGCGTCTTTCGACGCGTCAACACGGGGTACACGGGCTCCTCGAGACGACCGACGCGCGCGGTGCGTCCCCCTTGGCGGCGGCCGAGCTTCATCTTGAGCGTCACGGTGCGCCCTCGGTAGCCGCTGCGCCTCGCGCGACGCGCCACGGCTTCGGCGTGCGCGGTGAGCGCTGCGCTGACTTCGTCATGGTCGAGTACGTCGGTAGCGAAAGTGTTTTCTTCGCCGATAGACTTCGGCGCCAAGTCGGATTCGACCTCGCGATCGTCCTCGCCGCGCGCGCGCCGCTGCA
>JAJDAH010000168.1 GCA_029261965.1 Polyangiaceae bacterium | reverse complement strand
GGATCGCCGCCGGTCACGCGTCTATTTCTAGCACCGTCACGCCGTGACCGTGGGCAGAGGCGTCGAGCTCGATGAGTCGGCCCTTTTGTTTCCACCCGCCGCGGGTCGGCGCGTTTTTCATGAACATCGGCGTGTCGAGGTCGACGTAGGCGAAACCGCCCATGCCCGCGGCGAGGCACGCGGATACCCCCATCGCGAGCTTGCTTTCCACCATCCCGCCGACCATCAAGCCGAGGCCGCTCTTCTTCGCGCTCGATGCGATGTCGAAGGACTCGGCGACGCCGCACTTCATGATTTTGATGTTGAGCACGTCCGCCGCCCCGGCGTGGGCGATCGCGATGGCATCATCGAGAGAACGCACGCTCTCGTCGGCGGCGACACGGATCCCCGCCAGGCGCACTCGGCGCAAGGAGTCGAGGTCGTGGGCGGGTGTGGGTTGCTCGAAGAGTGCGATGTGAGCCTTTTTTTCGCCGAGCGCGTCGACGAGTGCGATGGCTTCGTCGGCGGTCAAGCTCGCGTTGGCGTCCAACACGAGCTTGGTTTCCGGCGCTGCGTCGAGGATCGCTTGCAGCCGACGCACGTCGCGCCCCGATTCGGTCCCGCCCACTTTAATTTTGAGAATCCGAAAACCCTCGGCGGCCGCCCGGCGCGCCGATCGGCGCGCGTGCTCGACGCTCCCGGTGGGGATGGTGATGTCGGTCGATAGCTGCTTTTCGGAGCCGCCGAAAAAGTCCAAGAGGCTCGAGCGTTTCTGGCGGCACACCGCGTCGAGCACGGCGGACTCGATGCCGGCCAGCATGCTCGGCGCGTGAGGGATGGCCTCCTTCAGTCGAGCCGCCACGGCACGCCAATCGGCGCACGTGGCACCGACGAGAGCGAGTGCGGCCGGACCGGCTGCCGCGAGTGCGCTTGCCTGCGTCTCCGAGTTGACCGCGGGGAAGGGCGCCGCTTCACCGATGCCCTGGATGCCGTCGTCGAGCGTGACCGTGACGAGCGCGTTCGACGCTCGGTGTTGCGCGCCGCCGGCGATACCGAAGGGCTCCGTGAGCTCGATGTCCCACGGCTTCGCGACGAGCTCGGCGATGCGAATCAACTTGGCGGGGGCGATGGCCGGTGGTCACCCGAGTCATCTTGCCTTCGACGATCATGATACTCGTCCGTAGACATAAATCGAAATCGTGGTGGCCCGAGGTCGGCCTGCGGGGGATGATTCTTCCCGAGATGTTGACCATCCTCGTCACCGGCGAGCCGCTCGCACGAACGCTGTCGGAGCGTGGCGATTTCGTCCGATTGATTCGCGATGCGTCGGGAAGCGACTCGGGCGACTGGCGCGCGGTCGATGCGAGGGCCGAGACGGCGCTCCCGGCGCTCGACTCCGTGACGGCCCTCGTCATCACTGGGTCGCCGGCGAGCGTCACCGAGCGAGCCGACTGGATGCTGCGGAGCGAAGCCTACTTGCGCGTCGCGGTGCGTGCAGGCACGCCGACGTTCGGGATTTGTTTTGGCCATCAGCTTCTGGCGAGCGCGCTCGGCGGAAAGGTCGACAAGAATCCCTCAGGCCGCGAAATCGGTACGGTGGAGATGGAGGTGCTCGAGCCGGATCCGATTCTCCGCGACCTGCCGTCCCCACCGCTCGCGAACCAGACGCACGTGGACTCGGTGCTGACTCTGCCCGAGGGCGCGCGGGTCATCGCGCGCACTAGGCTCGATCCGCACGCGGCGGTACGTTTCGGCGAGCGCGCTTGGGGCGTACAATTTCACCCGGAAATCGACGGACAAGTCATGCGTCACTACATCGACGCGCGCTTGGAGGTCATCGAGAGTGAAGGAATCGATGCGCGAGGTCTCGCTCGGACAGCCACGGACGGAACCGCCGGCACACTGACGCTCCGTCGGTTTCTCGAGACGCTGCCGCAGCCCGTTCGTTGAGCGGCTTCAACCCGCGAGCGGGTCGGTTGCCACGTGCTCTTCGAAGCTCGGCAAGGACGCAAATCGAGCGACGTGGAACTCTTCGTCCCCGAACAGGGCGGATAGAATGTGCATGCGTTTGAAGTAGAGCCCGACGTCGTGCTCGTCGGTGACGCCGATGCCGCCGTGGAGTTGAACCCCCTGTCGGGTGACAAAACCCCCGCCGGTGCCGAGCTGCGACTTCGCCGCGCTGACCGCCCGCTTTCGCTCGTTCGCGTCTTTGGCTGCGATCTTGATCATGGCCATCGTCGCCGTGCTCTTGCCGAGCTCGGTCTCGACGAACATGTCCACGCATCGGTGCTGTAGCGCCTGGAATGTGCCGATTTTTGCACCGAATTGCTCGCGCTCGGTGAGGTAGTTGCGAGTCATCGAGAGCACCGCTTGCATGATTCCAGCGCCCTCGGCGCAGGCTGCGGTCGCCCCGTAGTCCAACGACAGCTCGAGCAGTGACCGCGCCTGGCCTTCTTGGCCTACCAGGCGGTCCTCACCGACCTCGACGCCGTCGAACTCGACCATCGCCGCCTTGTGGCTGTCCATGCACGTGACGGTGTTGACCGATACGCCTTTCATGCCGGGATCGATCACGAACAGCGAGACCCCATCGGTGTCGCGCGTCTCGCCACCAGTTCGCGCACTGACGACGATGTGGTCGGCGCCTTGGCCGTTGAGCACCCATCGCTTTTTGCCCGTGAGCTTGTAGCCGTTACCAGTTTTCTCCGCCCGGGTCTGCACGTCGGTGACCGTGTGGCGCGACTGAGCTTCGAGGTAGGCGACGGCCAGGCTCTCGCTACCTTCGAGCATCGGCGTCAGAAACTGTTCTTTCTGAGCGACGGTGCCGCCCGCCTGCAAAATCGAGCCGGCGAGGGCAACCGAAGGGATGAACGGCTCCGGCACGAGCGTGGTCCCCAGCTGCTCGATGATCAAACCGGCGTCGACGAAGCTGCCACCGAGGCCGCCGACGTCTTCGGGGAAGGCGACGCCGAGCCAGCCGAGCTCGCCCATTTGTTGCCAGATCTTCTTTTCCCATCCGATTGGGTTCTCGCGCATCTTGCGCAAGCGCTCGGTCGGGGATTCTTTCTTGCAAAAGCTCTGAACGGTATCGACCAGCATCTTCTGGTCGTCGGAAAGCTCGAAATCCATCGTTGTTCTCCGTCTCGATTCGCGGGGTCAGCCGTTCGGCAGGCCCAGGATCAGCTTGCTGATGATGTTCTTCTGGATTTCGTTCGAGCCCGCGTAGATCGTCGCCGCTCGGACGTAGTTGAAGTTCGACGGGATCGCTTCCTGGCGCGGTGGTACCGTGCCGGGTTCGTTGAACCAACTGAGGGAGTTGTGACCCATGACCTCCATGGCCAGGTCGTGGCACTCCTGTTGAATCTCGGTGCCGCGCAGCTTGAGGATCGACGACTCCGGACCCGGAGCGTGCCCGAGCTGAGCGCCGGCGAGTGCGCGATAGTTCGCCATGCGAAGGCCCTCGAGCTTGATCTCGAGCCGGGCGATTTTGGCGCGTAGGGTCGGGTCTTCGAGGAGCGGACGTCCATCGCGGAGCGTGTTTTTGGCCATGCGCTTGATGCGCAGAAGCATGCGCCCGGAAATTCCGACGCCCGCCACCATCGTCCGTTCGTGGCCGAGCAGAGCTTTGGCGTACGTCCAGCCCATGTTCTCCTCGCCGATCAGGTTTTCCTTGGGAACTTTGGCGTTTTCGAACCACGTCTCGCAGAACGCGTAGGTGTTGCCGCTCGTCAGGAACGGCTTGGCTGTCACGCCGTCGGTTTTCATGTCGATCAGAAGGAAGCTGATCCCGGCCTGCTTTTTGACCTGAGAGTTCGTCCTGACGAGGCAGAAGATCCAATCGGCGTACTGGGCGTACGTCGTCCAGGTCTTTTGACCGTTGACGATGTAGTTGCCGTCCGAGTCCTTTTCCGCCGTGGTCTTGAGGGACGCGAGGTCACTGCCAGAGTTGGGCTCGCTATAACCCTGGCACCAGACTTTGGTGCCCGCCGCGATGTCCGGCAGGAAGCGCTTCTTCTGCTCGTCGTTCCCGAACTGAATGATCAGGGGGCCCACCATCGATACGCCGAACGGGCTGAGCGCCGGAGCGCCCCCGAGCTCGAGCTGTTCGGAAAAAATGAAGCGCTGAGTCGCGTCCCAACCGGGACCGCCGTGCTCTTTCGGCCAGTTCGGCACCGACCAGCCCTTGGTGTGCAGAGCCTTGTGCCACTCCATCACCTCTTCGTTCTCGAAGCTCTGGTCGAGCTCCGCCTTCTTCCGGATGCGCTCCGGCATGATTTCGCGCAAGCCCTTGCGCACTTCGTCGCGGAACGCGATCTGTTCTGGGGTGAACGACATGTCCATGAGACGAATTCTCCTCGCGTGACGAGCGCGCCGAGACCGTGAACGAAGCTCCTCGTGGTTGGCGCGCGAAGCCCACCGGGCGGGCGAGGAGCCTAGCACAACGGTCGCTGATAGGCGCATCAGCGGACGCGGCGATTGTGCCCGTCCGCCGGGCAAAAAGGCGGCGGCGGGACCCGAGAGCGAGCGCGGGCTCGACGCGAGCACCCGCGTGAGGTAGCTAGCCCGCCCCATGGGTTTTTCCTGCGGAATCGTCGGCCTGCCCAACGTCGGCAAGAGCACTCTTTTCAACGCGCTGTCGAGCGCGAAGGTCGAAGCCCAAAATTTTCCGTTCTGCACGATCGAGCCGAACGTCGGTGTCGTGCCGGTTCCCGACGAACGTCTGCAAGCGCTCGCCGCCCTCTACGATCCGGAGCGAACGGTGCCCACATCGATCCAGTTCGTCGACATCGCCGGTCTCGTGCGCGGCGCATCGAAGGGCGAAGGCCTGGGCAACCAGTTTCTCGCGCACATCCGCGAAGTCGATGCCATCGCCCACGTCGTCCGGTGTTTCGACGACGACAACGTCACGCACGTGGATGGCAAGGTCGACCCAACCGCCGACATCGGGACGATTGACACCGAGCTCTGTCTTCGGGACCTCGACACGGTGAACAAGAGACTCGACCGCGCCCAGCGGCAGCAAAAGAGCGGAGATTCGCTCGAGAAGCTGGCGGTCACCCTGTGTGAGCGCCTGGTCAAACACCTCGACGAGAGCCTCCCGGCGCGAACGCTCAGCGTCGACGACGAGAAGGAGTCGTTGATACTGCGGGACATGCAGCTACTCACGAGCAAGCGGGTTTTCTACGTCGCCAACGTGGACGAAGCCTCTCTCGCGGATCTGGACGGCAACGAGCACATTCGTGCGCTGCGCGGGCGAGCTGCAGAGGAACAAGCCCCAGTCGTTCCCATCTGCGCGTCGCTCGAAGCCCAGATTGCCGAGCTCGAGCCGGAGGACCGCCCAGAGTTTCTCGAGAGCGTCGGTCTGGCGGAGCCCGGCCTTCACCACGTGATCCGCGTCGGCTACGATTTACTCGGCCTCATCACGTTCCTCACCGCGGGCCCGAAGGAGTGCCGCGCGTGGACGGTAAAAAAAGGGGCGACGGCACCCGAGGCCGCAGGCGCCATCCACACCGACTTCGAACGGGGCTTCATCAAGGCCGAAGTGATTTGGTGGGAGGATCTCGTCGAGCTCGCCAGCGAAACCAAGTGCAAGGAAGCCGGCAAGATGGCGATCCAAGGAAAGGACTACGTCGTTCGCGACGGCGACGTCATTCACTTCCGCTTCAACGTCTAAGCACCGCAAAGGGGAGCGCGAAAGCGGGTCGCGGCCGCGATTCAGTGCACGTGTTGCCAGAAACTCTCGACGGGCGCCGGGCCGCCGAACAATCCGAAGAAACGCGCGGCCCAAACGCCGACGAGCAGTACGAACAAGGCCGCCGCCGCCCAAGTGACGCGTCGGTCGTTTTGGCTGCTTCGCTCTGCTCGAGTCTGTCCGCCGCGCACGTAAGCAAAAGCGCCCACGCCGAGCGTGTACGCGAGAGTCGGCAACACGATCCAGACCAGCGGGTGAAAAGCCAAAGCTTCACCGAAGTCGCCGCGGAAGGTGGCGAGGCTCGCTCGCGTGAGCCCGCACCCTGGGCACGGGATCCCGAGCAGAGCGGCGGCCGGGCACGCCGGGAGACCGAGGGAGACGGCGGCGATGATCGGCGTGAGGATGAGCGTGATGGCCCCGGCGCGTTTGAGCTGTCCCAAGCGCGCGGAACCGTCGCTCGCCATTTCGTGGCCGTTGCCCACGCCGGCGATCATAGCAGGGGCGCCGGATGGCGCGACGGGGCCAGCCGGCACGCCCCAACCAGTGGACCGGATCCGATTCGAATTTAGGCAGTGCCGCCCGATCGACGAACAGCGCTACCTGGCGGAAGTATCAGTGCTGCTGGCCGCCGGCGGCCTGCCAGATCTCGTTCAGGTCGCCTGCGAGGAAGTAGGGACCGAGAAACAAGTACAGGATGGGATGAGAGACCGACGGATTCGGAACACCGGCCATCTGCTTGGCCTCCATCACCTTGTCCGCGAGGCCCCACGTTTGAATGAGACCGATGACGGGCAGGAAGAACATGATCGGATTGAGATCGTCCTTCTGACGGAAGTCCTTCAGCTCGTTGAGCATCTGCCAGAGCTGCAAGAACAGATAGAGGAAGCAAATGCCGCCGATCAGAAACACCATGATGGGGTTTCTCGTCTTTCCGATGGGACCGTGACTGCCGGGCGCCATGGGCGGACCGCCACCAGCGGGTACCATCGGTCCGCCGTGAGGCGGACCGCCTGGAGCGGGTTGCCCAGGCTGCCCGAAGTTGGCGGGCGGCGCGCCGTGGGGAGCGGCGGGGGGCCCGCCGAAGCCAGCCCCTGGAGGCGCGCCTCCAGGCGGAGGACCGCCGGGAGCACCGGGCGGAGGACCACCGGGAGCACCGGGCGGAGGACCACCGG
>JAJDAH010000167.1 GCA_029261965.1 Polyangiaceae bacterium | reverse complement strand
GGTCATCGTCTTTTGCACGACGTCGATGGGCGCGGCGACGTGGATCCGCGCGGCGCCGGCTTTGAGGTCGGAGCCAGCGCGCGACACGCTGTAGCGCTCGCTCTTGCGGCTGCGCATCAATCGGCGCTGAACGTCGGTGGGCTCGGCGTGCGCCTCTCCGACGATCAAAAATGTGCCGAGGGCTCCACTGGTCATCAAGAAATCGCGTCGTGTCGTGTTCACTGGCGTGCTCCTACCCTTGATACGGTCGCTCTCGCAATATGGTTCCCTCGGTCAGATTCGCCAGGGGTATCGCGGGGATACGGTGTGTTGTTTTTGCGTCGTCGGCATGAACTCCGCGTCACAGCAGCCGACTTGCCACTCCGACTCGGCCCAGGGGGTCGAACCCCGAAAAACCGTGGTGAAACTAGCAGTTGCGGCTCATTCATCGCCAATCCTCGGCATCGTCGACCTCCATGCTCTTTCAAGACCCGTGCCGGACCGAAAAGTCGTTTGCCCCGCGGGCGGGTCACCGTCGGAGCGCGTGGTAGCGTCAGGGCGTGCGGCGCGCGACCGGATTGCTGCTCGGGGCGCTGCTTCTCAGCTCGCCAGCCGAGGCGTTCATCTGGCCCAACACCGCCGAGCGCATCGAGAAAGACCTGTCGGCTGAAAATCCCGACCTGCGCCGCCTCGCGGCGGCCCGTTTGCTCGAGCTACCCCGCGCCGCCGCGCGACGGCTGACCGTTCACGCCCTCGCCGACTCCGACGACGGGGTTCGCCTCGCCGCAGCCCAGGCGGCCATAAGGCTACGACTTGGCAACGCCGGAGAGCTGGTCGTGCCATGGCTCAACGATTCCGAACAGAGGATCCGACTCGCTGCGGCGGAGGTCTTGCGCTTCAGTCCGACGCCGCGGGCGGTGGCGGCGCTCGGCCGTGTGCTCTCCGATCCCGACTCGACCGTGCGGCATGCCGCCGCCGATGCTCTGGGAGAGTCGAGAGCCAGCGCCGCTGTGGTCCCGCTTCTGAGCCACCTCGACGACTCGGTTCCGCAGGTGCGCATTGCCGTCGTGTTCGCTCTCGCGCGGCTGGGCGAGCAGCGCGCGGTGGTTCCGCTCATCGGCAAGATCCAGGACTCGCGCCCGGCAGTGCGTGAAGCAGTGGCGCAGGCGTTGGGCGACCTCGGAAGTCAACGCGCGTCGAGCGCGCTCGTGCTGGCGCTACGCGACGAATCGGAAGACGTGCGAATCAGCGCGCTCGACGCCCTCGGGCGATTGAAGTCCGCGTCGTCGCTTCTCGCGGTCATGTCCTTGTTCGAGGACGATTCTCGGCCGAGGGTTCGCGCGGCCTCGCTCGCCGCGATGGGCAGGATTGCGGGCCCCGTGGCGCTGACCAAGCTGATTCAGGCGCTCGACTCGGACGGATCGAGCGAACGCGCAGCTCGCCGCGCGCTCGGCCTCGCGGGTAGGGCCGCCGTCCCCCAGCTGCTCGAATGCTTGGTGGGGCAGCCTTCGACCCGTCTAGCGAACGGTTGTGTCGCGGCCCTGGCAGAGATCGCGCCGCCGGGAGCGCCGGTGGCGATCGTCGGCGCGCTGCGGCGAGGGATTGTCGGTCCGCGAGCGGCACTGCGCGCCCTCGGCCGGCTGGAAGACTCGCGGGGTCTGCCGACCGTGCTCGAACACCTGGTGGACGCCGATCCTTTCGTCAGGGCGGCTGCAGCAAATGCCGCTTCCGTTCTCCTCGATCCCGGCCAACCCGACGGGCGCGCCGTAGGTCCGATCAGCCGCGCACTCGAAGCGGCGCGCTCGAGTCCGAGCGAACGAGCTGCTCTCGTGCGTCTGTTGGGACGGACGGGCTCGCCGCGGGCCGCAAAAACTTTGATCCCGCTGGCGAAGGCAGCCGACGATATCGTACTGCGCGGAGCTGCCATCGAAGCCCTAGGTCAGCTTGGCAGCGCTGGGCAGGACGCCGCGCTGATCGAAGCCCTGGACGCCGACGAAGCGGCAGTTCGTTTGGCTGCTGCGATAGCCCTCCGACGAAGCGGAGCGGGCGAGAGTGCTCCGAAAATTCTCGAACGCCTCTCGACCGCCGCGGAGCAAGATCGGGCAGCACTCGCGATTGCGCTCGCCGGGCCGATGTCAAAAAACAAAGACGCGCGACTTCTCGCTCGCACCGTCGAAGTGCTCGCTCGCACTCGCGGCGGGGATCGCGACGCTTTGCTCGAGGCGGTCGGGCGAATGCCCGGGCGCGCATCGGCGACCCGCCTTCATCGCCTGGCACGATCGGCGACCGAGATAGCCGACCGAGCCAAAGTCGCCGAGTCCCTCGCCGAGCACCCCGAGGCCGTGGACTACCTCGAAGCGCTGGCGAGTGACGTGGACGGTTCCGTCCGCGCAAACGCGGCTTGGTCACTGGGCGCCGTTGGGACCGCGAAGCAAATCCCGTCGCTACTCCGCTCCCTGAAGGATCCCGACGCCGCCGTCGCAGGAAACGCCGCGGCGTCGCTCGGGCGGATCGGGGTGAAGAGACATGTCGACGTGTCGAAGCACTTGTGCGCGGCCTTGAGCGAGCCCAAAGGATATGTGCGGGTCAACGCGCTCGGGGGCCTGAGGGCGCTGGGAGCGCGGTGCGCCGACGGTGCGCCGGCGCGACAGCTGCTAGCTCGGGACGTGTCCGATCAGGTCCGCCAGTCAGCGGCGGCGTTGATCAGCAGCGTCAAGTCGAGCGCGCCTTCCGAGGATCTCCGGGCACTGACGCGATGTGCTGCCGAGGACCGCAGCGGAGCCGTGGCCGTTGCGTGTTCGAAGAAATCATCGAAGGCGCCCCACGGAACCGAGCCCGTGAGCGTGTACGTCGTCCCCACCGGCGAATCGGCGCCGGCGCCGCGAGTGCCGTTTGCCCTCGTGCGTGCCGATGGACTGGTCAGGCTGGGATTGACGGATCGACGAGGGGCCGTGTTCGAGCACGATGCTCCTCGTGGATTCGTTTCGCTCGGCATCCCGGCGCCGTTGGCGAGGTGAGGGTAGGCTGCAAAAACGGAGAAAGGCGACCCGATTCGGGGGGCGCCTTTCCGGTCGAAGCGACGAGCTTTGACTACTTGCGGCTGGCCGCGCACTTCATCGCGCACATGAGATCGCCCGGAGGGCATTTGCACGAGCTGCTGCCCTTCTTTTTCTTCTTCTTCTTCTTCGTAGACGTCGGTTTTGGCGCAGGGGCAGCCGGTTTCGGTTTTGGTGCGGGGGTGGCCGCAGGCTTGGGCCCTGGCGCCGGGCGTCGGACCGCTGCGACCGCCGGCCTCGGAGTCGAAGCGGGTTTCTTCGCTTCCGCCTCCGGGGGCTTCTCCTCTTCGTCCGCAGTGCCGGTCGACGGCGGCTTCGCCGTGACCTCGTCCTCCGGCTTCTTTTCTTCCTCGGGCTTTTCCGTCGGCGCTGGCGCGGCGGTGGCCGCCGTCGGTTGGACAGCGCCAACGGGTGGCGTGGCGTCAGACGGCTTGAAGATCACCATCGCGGCGATGGCGACGGCGGCGACCGCGATGCCGCCGCCGATGTACAGGCCGGTCTTGCTCTTCTGTTGAGGTGAGGAGCCAGGCGCTTCGATCGCTTCGGCGGCGGTCCCGCCGAGTGGCGCTGCCATGCCGAGCGGCGCGGCAATGCCACCGCCGACCATCCCGGCGACGCCGCCCCCACCTGTGTCAGCGGGCTTTGCTTCGGCGGTCAGTGCTTTCAGGTCGATGAGACCCGAGTCTTCTTTCGCCGCGGCGGCCATTCCGCCGAGTCCACCAGTCGGCGCCGAGGGCCCCGGTGCCGATGGGCTCGATGGAGAAGGTGACGACCCTCCGTCGCGCGCCGAAGTCAGTGCGCTCAGAGAAAACAGCACGGAGCTCTCGTTGCGAGCGCCGGTCGGTTGCCCGCCAGCCGGCGGAGACGGTTCGCCTAGCGCTGGAGCGGCGCCGCCGCCTCCGGGCGCGCTAGTCATCACGTCTTCTTCACTTCCGGCCGCATCGAATCCGCCGAACAAGTCCGACGCCGCAGCTCGACCGCCCGACCGTGCAGCCGCCCGCGGCGGCTCCGACGGAAGCGCCGCTTGCGGCTCTGAACCCCACGGCGAGTCCCCGCCGGGCGCGCTCGGTCCGCTCGGTCCACTCGGAGCGCTCGGTGGTGCTCCAGCGGCGACGTTGAGTGCGTCGACAATCTCCGGAACTTCGCCGAGCGGCTGCCAATCGGCCATGCCTTCGCGCCAGACGTAGGTTTCGGCGGTGACGTCGCCGCTGTTGTAGGCGGCGATCAACTGATCGAGCGACATGTTCGGTTGCTCGGCGCCGAGGTCCACGGAAAAGTCGTCGCCTCCGCCCGTTGCCGCAGCAGCCGCAGGATCTGGGCTGCTCGAGGCGCTGGCATGGTCAGCGGCGTAGACATTCGGCGGAGCGACCTTGCCGTCGATCACGATCGTCGTGCCGCACTTTCGGCAACGGATCTTGGCAAGGCGATCTTGGACCTTCTCGTCAGCGATCGAATATTTCGCCGAGCATGAGGGGCAGGAGATCTTCACGGATAACCCTTGAGTGAAAGGCCGCCCTGTCGGGCGGAAGTGGCGATTTGTTCACATATTACCAAGCGATACGTCTCCGATACGAATTCGATCCAATACTGCGCTTTGACTTACTTATCACCATCGATGTTCACCGCTATGCGCGGTGCGGCATCCCGCCGGTCGCTCGGACCTTCGAGGCGCAGACACCCTTGCAGAAATCTGCTGGGATTTCAGCATCCTTCGCCTCGGGGCCGCGTCGGTGCCGCCTACACTGGCCCACATTCGGCCCGGCGCCCCAGGGGGACGCTTTTCTCGGCGGGGCGCGCGGCCCGAGCCGCAACCTGGCGTAAACTGCTTGGACAATTTTCCCACAAGCTCCGACCCAGGTCGGCCGGGGCGCCTTGGGTAGGACTCGAGACAATCCGATGACCGAGCAGGGACTGGCTCAGCGCGGCGCTCTGCCGGGCGCTTCGAGGGAGGCCTCCATCGACAAAGTGTCGGTCGACGAGCGGGCCGGGCGACTGGCGACGCGCAGCATCAAGACCGAGGCCAAGCTGTCGGGCCTGCGACTCGTCATCCGCATGATGGACCTGACCACTCTCGAAGGCTGCGACACGCCCGGCAAGGTGCGGGCTCTGTGCCGAAAAGCGCTGCACCCTGCCGCGGACATTGCCGACGTGCCCTCCGTCGCCGCCGTGTGTGTCTACCCGAACCTCGTCCCGATCGCGAAGAAGGAGCTCGAGGGATCCACCGTCCGCGTGGCGGCAGTGGCCACGGCGTTCCCAAGCGGTCTCTCTCCTCTCGACGTCAAGCTCGACGATGCGCGGCGCGCGGTCGAGCTAGGTGCCGACGAAATCGACATGGTGATCGACCGCGGTGCCTTTCTGGCGGGCGAGCATCCAAGAGTCGCTGATGAGATATCACGCGTGAAGGAAGTGTGCGGCGAGGCGCACCTCAAGGTCATCTTGGAGACCGGTGAGCTGGGCGCGTACGACAACGTTCGTCGAGCGAGCGATCTGGCAATGGAAGCCGGGGCGGATTTCATCAAGACCTCGACGGGCAAGATCCAACCAGCAGCAACGCCGGCGGTCACGTTGGTCATGCTCGAAGCGATTCGGGACTTCTACTATCGCACTGGACGACGGATCGGAATGAAGCCCGCCGGTGGCATCCGAACGGCGAAGCAAGCGCTGCACTACCTCGTCATCGTCAAGGAGACCCTGGGGGACGACTGGCTGACGCCGGAATTATTTCGGCTCGGGGCCAGCACTGTCCTCAACGACGTGCTCATGCAAATTCGCAAGCTGGAGACGGGCGCCTATCAGGCGATCGAATACTTCTCGAAGGATTGAAGGAACCGTGACGATCAAGCTCATCGACGGCGAGCCGGAGAACCCCACGGTCGAACAAGGTCGTCGCAAAGGGGAGCGGCGTCTGCATTTCGGAGACGCTTGGCAGTATTCGCCGGCGCCCGAGAGCCCGTCGAAGGTTCGCCTCGAGCCGCGATACGAGCTTTTCATCGACGGGCAACGGCGCGAGCCGAGCACAGGGCGGTACTTTCAGACCATCAATCCCGCTACGGAACAGCCGATCGCCGAAGTGGCCGAGGCAGGCGAGCAGGACGTGGATGCGGCGGTGGCCGCGGCGCGTCGGGCGTACGAAAACGTCTGGAGCAAGCTCGAACCACTCGAGCGCGGCAAGTACATCTTCAGAATTGCGCGACTCCTCCAGGAACGAGCTCGGGAGCTTGCCATCGTCGAGTCGATGGATGGAGGCAAACCCATTCGGGAATCGCGCGACTTCGACGTGCCTATGGCCGCAGCGCACTTTTTCTACTGCGCCGGTTGGGCCGACAAGCTGAAGTACGCGTTCCCCGGGCGCGAAGTCAGCCCCCTCGGCGTCGCCGCCCAGGTCATCCCCTGGAACTTCCCGCTGTTGATGGCAGCATGGAAGATTGCGCCGGCTCTCGCGTGCGGCAATACGGTGGTGCTCAAGCCGGCAGAGACGACGCCCCTGACGGCCATGCTGCTCAGCGACATCATTCGAGAGGCTGAGCTTCCCGATGGAGTCGTCAACATCGTCACTGGCGCGGGGCCGACCGGTGCGGCGCTGGTTTCACATCCTGGCGTGGACAAGGTCGCCTTCACGGGTTCGACCGCCGTCGGCAAGGCGATTCAGCGGCAGCTCGCGGGAACACGAACCCGGATGACGATGGAGCTCGGCGGCAAGGCGGCGAACATCGTCTTCGCCGATGCTGCCCTCGACCAGGCCGTCGAGGGCATCATCAATGGCATCTTCTTCAACCAGGGTCATGTGTGTTGCGCGGGCTCTCGCCTGCTGGTCGAGGAGAGTCTTCACGACCTGTTGATGCGGAAATTGTGCGATCGCATGTCGACGCTGATCGTCGGGGATCCCCTCGACAAGAACACGGACATCGGGGCGATCAACTCGAAGCAGCAGCTGGAAAAAATTCGAGAGTTGGTGGAGTCCGGTGAGCAGGACGGTGCGGTGCGATTCAGCACCGAGTGTGCCATGCCGGACCGTGGCTGGTTCTTCCCTCCGACGGTGTTCACCAACGTGGCGCAATCCAGCCGCATTGCCCGCGAAGAGATTTTCGGTCCGGTTCTCAGCGTGCTCACCTTCCGCACCGACGCCGAGGCGATAGAGCGAGCAAACAACACCTGCTACGGGTTGTCCGCCGGCGTTTGGACCGACAAGGGGTCGAGGCTTTTCGAGATGGCCAGCAAGCTCGAAGCTGGTGTCGTTTGGGGCAATACGTACAACAAGTTCGACCCGAGCTCGCCGTTCGGTGGCTACAAGGAAAGCGGGTTCGGACGTGAGGGCGGCCGGCAGGGGCTCTTGGCTTACCTCGAGGTGGATCGATGAACGAGCGCAGGCAGGCGGGTTCGGACCGCCGACGACCGGCGACCTCCGAGGAGGCCGATGGCTGGCGGGTTGCCGTGAAGAAGACGTGGAAGCTCTACATTGGAGGAGCATTCGTCCGGAGCGAATCGGGGCACTCGCTCGTCACCGCCGACGGAGACGACAACTACCCCCACGGGACTCGGAAAGACCTGCGAGACGCCGTGAAGGCGGCGATCGGAGCCCAGCCGGGTTGGGCGGGAAGGACCGCCTACAACCGTGGACAGATCCTCTATCGACTGGCCGAGGTGCTCGAGGCACGACGTAGTGAGCTCGTGCATGGTCTCGTGCGCGGTGGCTCGGCCGACGCTGAAACGGAGGTCAGCGCGAGCATCGACCGGGTGGTGTCCTATGCGGGCTGGAGCGACAAATACCAGTCGCTGCTCGCGACGAGCAATCCGGTGGCGGGTCCACATTTCGGATTCAGCGTGCCCGAACCCGTTGGGGTCGTCGGTATCGTCGCGCCGGAGCGCCCGAGCCTCTTGGGGCTCGTCGGGAGCATCTGCCCGGTCATCGTCTCCGGCAACGCCGCCGTCGTGCTCGGCTCAGAAGCCGATCCTCGCACCGCTCTCGGGTTTTGCGAGGCGTTGGCGACGAGCGATCTCCCCGGAGGAGTCGTCAACGTGCTGACCGGGCGTCGTTCGGAGCTTCTCAGCCACTTCGCGAGCCACATGGGTTTGCGCGCGCTCGATCTCTGGAACGTCGACGACGAAACGGCGAAACCCCTCGAGGTCGCCGCCACCGAGAACGTCAAACGCGTGACCCGTCGCGCGCTCGACGAGCGGGGCTGGTACGACACCGATCGCACGACCTCGCCCTCCTGGATACATAGCTTCGTGGAAACGAAGACCATCTGGCACCCGATGGGCGCCTGAACCGCGTTATTTTTCAGTCGCCCATGGCGAACATGGCGAGGTCGATGGCGTCGATGCGTTCCTCGAGATCTTGGTTGTCGTCCTCGTCGTGATGGAGCGCCATTTTCAGCTCTCGTTTCGCCGACCTCAGATCGCCCGTGCTCAAGAAATCTTCGGCTCGTCGCGCGCTCATTTTCGCCGCCGGACTCTTGGCGACGTCCTCGAGTGATTGAACGCCGCCGACGGTGGAGGTCTTCGGGATCTCACCGGCCTCGAGGCGTAGATGGCCCTGGGCGACCGCGAGGTCGTATTTGGTGCGAAGTCCGGGATCGCTGAGCACACGATACCCTTCGGCGCCGCGTCGAAAGATCGCGCGCACGGCGACCTGAACCTCGGGAGGCGAGTCCACGTGCTGGTCGGGATGGAACGCCAGCGCGAATGCGTGAAACGCTTGCTTGATCGACGGTGGGTCGGCGATCTCGAGTACACTCAGAATTTCGTAGTAGTTCGAGTCGTCTATGAGCGTCGCCCAGTCGAGGACGCGCTGAAACTCGTCTTCGTTCATGCGTCAGACGACGGGGTGCGCGGCGTGCCTCGCGGCCATGTCGCCCACATCCGCCCCCTCCGCCGTGCCCACGAGCCGAACACGAGCTTGCTGTGCCCGACCGGTTTGAACATCCGTGGCGCTCACGTTGAGGATCCCGTCCGTATCCAGGGCGAACGTCACGGCGATCTCGACTTCACCGCGCGCCGCAGGTCGCAGGTCGTCGAGCTGCAGCTCGCCGAGCAACGTGTTGTCGCTGAAGCGCTGCGACTCTCCCTGACTCACGCGCACCCGCACGATGGTCTGGTTGTCCGTCGCCGTGACGAACTGCCGTGTCTGTTCACACGGTACTGGGGTATTCCGCGCGATGATGTTGTCGCAGAAGCCACTGACGGTCTCGACGGTCAGACTGAGCGGCGTCACGTCGACCAGGAGCGGCGCCCCCGGGCCCTGGGGCGCGGCTGGCGTGGGCCCCGCGGCCGACGGGTGCGGAGATCCGGCCATCTCGTGAATGAGTGGTCCGGGGCCACCCGGCGGCTGCCACGGCGGTGCGGTCCCCCCGGGCATGTTGGTCGTGAGCGGAGGCAAACCTGGCGGACCCGCCGCAGGCGCGGGTGAAGCCATTGGCGGCGCCATGGCCGCGCCGAGCGCGAGGCCCGCTGCGGCACCGAGACCCGTACCGACCGTGGCGCCGAGCGGGTCCGAGTGCGGCTCGGTCTCGACGCGCGCCGCGCTGGGAAGCGGGGCGGTTGCGCCGAGTGCGGACGGCGCCGGCGATGACGGCGCCGGATCCAGCGAAACCGTTTGCCCGGCGTTCGGTGAGGACGGCGCTTCGGGGACCGGAAGCGAGTCCAAATCCGCTGAGTCGGTGACCTGCGTCAGCACGTCTTCTTCTTCGTCGATGGCCGAAGCAGGCGTCAGGCCTGCTCGTTGTCGGATCTCCTGGCTGGGTGCGCCGACCGCCGTGTTGTCTTCGGGATCGACGATCGCCGGTGACGGGGGTGAGCCGAGCGCCTGAGTCGGGGCTGGGGCGCGTCGCTTTTTTGGTTCCGGCGACGCCTCGACCGGCGCGCCCATGGCCGCACCGCCGGGCATCACGAGGGGCAGGTCGCCGTATTTGTCTTGGACGTCTTGTTCGGTAGCGCCCTCCGGCAAGCCGATGTCCCGCGGTGGGCGATCGGACTGCTTGGTGATGTCGTCCCACCCGGGTTCGAGAGTCTCGGGGGTCGTCAGCGGCACGGTCGAGTTCAGCTCGCGGGACTTTGGCGCCGCGGAGTCCGTGGGAGCCGACAAGCCAGGCTTGGTACCGGGGGCTCCCCACCCGTCGTCGATCGCCGTCGTTCCGAGGGAATGCTTCGGCGCCTTTGCCGCGGGTGTCGAAGACACCGCGCTCATGAGAGTCTTGCCGGTTGCGGCGGCGGCGCCAGCGCTTGCGAGTGTGGGTTTGTTCGCGAGGCCGGGATCGATGGGCCCGAGCCCGGGACCCGTCGCCATTTTGCCTCGGGCGCCGAGCCCCTTGCCCTCAGGGCCGCTCGGCGTCGGCGGTTTGCCGATCCCCATTCCGGTGCTTTGTCGGCGCCGCGATGCTCCGGGTCCTGGGGCCGTGTTCGGCGTCGCGGTGCTCGGCATGCCACCTGGTGGTGGGACGACCACGCCTGGCAGAGCGCTGGCGGCCTGCGTCGGCGCGCTCTCGTCCGGGTGCAGCCCTGGAGACGTGGACATGCGCGCCCGCGGAGGGGTCAAACCGCCGGGCGACGTCGCGAGTCGCCCTCGAGCACCGACGCCGGGTGCGGTCTGCACGCCCTTTCGGCGGGGGAGGGGTGGCGGCTGCGTCCGGATCTTGCCGCCGGACATCGTTTGGCCGCGGGTGAGCGTCTGAGCTTGCGCTCGAGCCGCAGGCATCGGCGGAGCAGGGACCGAGCCGCGCTTTCGTTCGCTACCGGTCAGAGCCGACGCCTGAATGGCCGCGCCAATCGCTACGACCTCGTCGGGGTTGATGTGCTCGAGGGACTCTTTCTCGAAGTATTCCTCGACGCGTTTTCTGACGAGGGGGATCCGCGTCGAGCCGCCGACGAGCAGCACCTTGTCGAAGTCGCGCGGGTTGAGTCGCGCGATCCCCATCGCCTCTTTGCACACATCGAAGGTCGAGCTGATGAGCGGCGCCACGAGTCGTTCGAGCTCGGCGCGGGTCATTGAAAACGTCATGCTGAGTACCGAGCCGCCGCTTCCGTGCGCGACCTCGGGGATCGGAACAGTCACCTTTTCGTCCGTCGACAATCCGATCTTCACCTGCTCGGCCGCAGCGCGCAGGCGCTCGAAGGCCTGCGGATCGGTCTTGGCGTCGTAGCGATGGTTTTCGAGGAACACCTCGGCCATCTTTTCCGCAATGGCAATGTCGACGTCGTCCCCGCCGAGGAACGTGTTGCCCGCGGTCGCCAGGACCTCGAACACGTTGCCCGACAAGTCGAGCAGGGTGACGTCGAAAGTGCCGCCGCCGAAATCGTAGATGGCGATGCGTTCGGTGCTGCCTTTGCCGAACCCGTAGGCGAGTGCTGCCGCGGTCGGCTCGTTGAGGATCCTCAGGACCTCCAGCCCGGAAACTCGTCCGGCGACCTTCGTCGCTGCCCGCTGGAGATCGTTGAAGTTCGCCGGAACCGTGATGACCGCGCGCTCCACCGGAAGGCCAAGCGCCTCCTCGGCGACCGTTTTCGCTTTTCGGAGAACGAAAGCGCTAATTTCCGGGAGCGTGTAGGTCTCTCCGCGGGCGACGACGAGTGCTGCTTGGCCCGGGCCCTCGCGCATCTCGAATGGGAACCTTGCCCGCGCCTTTCGGACTTCCTCCGAATCCCAGCTCCGCCCGATGAGCCGCTTCACCGAGTAGACGG
Source organism: Polyangiaceae bacterium (assembly GCA_029261965.1). Classification (GTDB taxonomy): domain Bacteria; phylum Myxococcota_A; class Polyangia; order Polyangiales; family Polyangiaceae; genus JAJDAH01. Next base: position 7,338 of record JAJDAH010000167.1, on the reverse strand, counting down.
TGTTCGCGGCATCCACCAGTCGTCGCGCCTTGCCCTGCCGCCCGACGAGCACGTTGCCGCTCGGGTGAAAGGACACGACGGATGGAAGGAGGTTCACCCCGTCCTCGTCGCCGAGGGTCGTGGCTTGTCCTTCCTGGACCGCGGCCACCACCGTGTTGGTGGTCCCGAGGTCGATTCCGATGACCGGTCCCGTCATTCGTCGTCTTCGATGTTAGTCCGATCGAGCCCCCTCGGGGCACTATCGTGCTCGGCGAGGTCACTCAAGGTTTGTTCGTACCACCGCTCGATTTGGTGTCGAAATGGCCACATCCAGCCGTAGTCGCCACCAGTAAACCGCTCGATAATCTTTTCGCGAAGCGCGACGTCGTTGGCGGCCGCTAGGCCCTTGAGCTCCGCCGTCGCGAGCAGGGTTTCGGCGTAGGCCTCCCATTCGAGGCGGGCGCGCCCATAGGCGAGGCCGATCGGGAAGATCGGAACGAGATATAGAAACGCGAACAGCAGGAAGCCGTGGCGACGCCGTTGCCGTAGATGCACACGCTCGTGCCTCAACACGATGGCCCGATCGACGTCGCTCGTCCGCTCCCAGGCGTCGGGAACATACAGAGTGTTCCCGATGACCGTGTGATAGCTCGCCATGAACTGGTTCTGCGAGCCGAAGGTGATGATTCGCAGAAGCCGGTCGAGCACCTGCGACAACAAATCGTGTCGCTTCGGCACGATTCGAAAATGGGGGAACTCCCGGCGGATGGCCGCGACCAGCGTCTCGGAGATCTGCACCGCGCGAAGCCGTATCCTAGCACCCGGTCGCCCGTTGGGCCCTTCGATCAACTGGGTCAGGGACTGAGCCCGAGCACGTCGCCCGTCCGCACTGCTCGCCCATTGACGAGGTCGGCGGCATCGAGCTCCTTCTTGCCCTCCAGTTGAGCGCGAAAGACCTCGAGGGCGCCGTCGCTGGTCGACACCAAGAGGCGGCGATCTTCGGTAGACACCACCCCAGGAGCGGCGTCGAAACCGTCCACGGCGACGGCTCGACAGATACGCAGCTGCTTGCCCGGCGCCGCGGCGTCGACCCGCTCGATGATGGTGCTGCGCGCTCCAGGGCGCGGCGCGAGGCCCCGGACGAAACACGCAATCCGGCGAGCCGGCAGGCTCCAGTCGATGAACGTGTCGCTCTTTTGAATCGGCGGCGCGTCGGTGGCGCCCGCGTCGTCCTGGGGGAGGGCGCGAAGCTGACTAGACAGCACCTGCGGCAAATCGAGACGCACCGAGTCCGCGGCGAGCTCCGAGAGCTTTCGCGCCAACTTGTCGGCGTCGTCATCGGCGTCGATGGGCACGCGCCGCCTCGAAAAAACCGGACCGGTATCCATGCCGTCGTCCATTTGCATGAGCGAGATGCCCGTCTCGGTCTCGCCCCGGATGATCGCCCATTGAATGGGGGCCGCGCCGCGGTAGCGCGGCAGAAGAGAAGCATGCAGGTTGATGCAACCGAGCCGAGGAGCGTCGAGCACCGGGCGCGGCAGGATGCGGCCGTAAGCCATCACCACCGCCGCATCGGCCCCGCGGTCTCGAATCCAGGCGTCGAGGTTGCCGGTTTTCACCTTCACGGGTTGGTGCACCTCGAGCCCGAGCTCTCGTGCACTTTCTTTCACCGCCGGCACCCGGACGCTCATGCCGCGACCAGCGGGTTTGTCGGGCTGGCATACGACACCGACCACTTCGGTCGACCGTACCAACGCTCGCAAGGCAGGCACCGCAATCTCCGGGGTGCCGAAAAACACGGTTTTGGCCACTTGGCGGCGGACTACAGCACGTCGCCGCTGGGGCTGCGAGCCGGAGCCGGGTCTCAGAGCCACGTCCGTCACCCGAGGTTTGGGCAATGGGGCAAAAGAGCCGCAACCCCCCGACACCACCCGATTTAGTACCGCCCAGGCTCGTTCACAAGGCCTAGCCCGACTGAATCTCGTGGTTAGGTTGACCGTACTTCAAAAAAGAGCGCACAACTGAGATCAGCCACTTCCGATCGCTGCCGTGCCATCGTTCGGCACCACCGCCAGAGGTGAATGAATGACCGAGCCGAAGAACCCCGATACGACGCCGCCCCCGCCACCGAACGAAGACGACATCAAGTTCGGCGACGAGCTGGCGGTGCTACCGATTCGCAACGCGGTGCTGTTTCCCGGAGCCGTCGCACCTTTCGACGTCGGTCGAGAGAAGTCGGTGGCGCTCGTGGAGGACGTTCACAACCTCCCGAGCCCAGTCATCGCAATCTTCGCGCAGCGGGATCCTTCCACCGACGACCCCGGGGCGGATGATCTTTACCCCGTCGGATGTGCAGCGCGGGTGCTCAAGGCGCTCAAACACAGCTCGGGGAACTACTCGCTCATCCTCCAGGGACTCACTCGCATTCGCCTCGACGAGATCACCCAGTCGTCGCCGTATCTCAAGGCGAAGATCCAACGCATCGAGGTGACCCAAGCCGAGGACGTCGAAGCCGAGGCGCTCGCCATGAGTCTTCGCGACGTCGCGAAGCAAGTCATCCAGCTGATGCCCGAGCTGCCCCGGGAAGCGGGCTCTCTGATCGATTCGATCCAAGCACCCGGTCCGTTAGCGGACCTCGTTGCCGCAAACTTGGACGCGCCGGTCGAAGAAAAAGCCCAGCTCATCGAAACCGTCGACGTCAAGGAGCGCATTCGCAAGGTGCTTCGACTCCTGACTCGTCAACTCGAGATTCTCAAGATGCGGGAGCGCATCAACTCCCAGATCAAAGAGGAAATGGGGAAGAATCAGCGCGAGTACGTGCTGCGCCAGCAACTCAAGGCGATCAAAGAAGAGCTCGGCGAGGACGACGGAGATCAAGGTGATCTCGACGGAATCGAAGAGCGCATCGCCAAAGCGAATCTTCCGACCGAGGCCGAGAGCGTCGCGAAGAAGCAACTCAAGCGCCTGCGGACCATGCAAGTCGGCAGCGCCGAGTACACCGTCGTGCGCACGTACCTCGATTGGATTCTCGATATCCCGTGGGACAGCACTACCGAGGACAATCTGGAGATCGCCGAGGTTCGGAAGGTGCTCGACGCCGAACACTACGGCCTCGAGAAGGTGAAAAAGCGAATCGTCGAATACCTCGCGGTGCGCAAGCTCAAGAAGGACAAGAAGGGGCCGATTCTGTGCCTCATTGGTCCGCCGGGCGTCGGCAAGACTTCGCTCGGAAAGAGCATCGCCCGCGCACTCGGAAGAAAATTCGTCCGGATCTCGCTCGGCGGCGTGCACGACGAAGCGGCGATTCGTGGCCACCGGCGGACCTACGTCGGCGCCCTGCCCGGTCAGATCATTCAAGGGATGAAGAAGGCCAGCACCGTCAATCCCGTCTTCATGATGGATGAGGTCGACAAGATTGGACACGACTTCCGTGGAGATCCGAGCGCAGCGCTCTTGGAGGTCCTGGATCCGGAGCAGAACAACGCGTTCGCCGACCACTACCTCGAGATCCCCTACGATCTGTCGAACGTGATGTTCGTCGCTACGGCCAACATCGCCGATCCCATCCCACCACCGCTTCGCGATCGGATGGAGATCCTCGAGATCCCCGGGTACACGCGGCGGGAAAAAGTCGCGATTGCCCGGCAGCACCTGATTCCCAAGCAGTTGGAAGAACACGGGCTGAGCGAGGACCAAGTCAACATCAAGGACGAAGCCGTCGAGGAGATCATCGAGCACTACACTCGAGAGGCGGGTGTTCGGAATCTCGAACGGAACATCGCCAGCGTGATCCGGGGCGTGGCGGTGAAGGTTGCCGAGGGCGACCAAGCCAAGCGTGTCATCAAGACGGAGGACGAGCTGCGCGAGTTCCTCGGGCCGATCAAGTACACGAGCGAGGTCGCCGAGCGCACTGAAGAGACAGGCGTGGCCACGGGGCTCGCGTGGACGAGCGTCGGCGGCGAGATCCTTTTCATCGAGGCGACGCGCATGTTCGGCACGGGCAAGCTCCAGCTCACCGGGCAGCTTGGCGACGTGATGAAGGAGAGCGCGCACGCGGCGCTGAGCTACGTGCGGTCGAACGCCCCGAAGTACGGCATCCCGAAGGACTTCCTCGACAAGAGCGACATGCACATCCACATCCCCGCGGGCGGCATGCCGAAAGACGGCCCGAGCGCAGGGATTACGATGTTCACGGCGATCGTGAGCTTGCTCACCGGCATCAACGTGCGACACGACGTGGCCATGACGGGCGAGATTTCGCTCCGCGGGAGGGTCCTACCGATCGGCGGGCTCAAAGAGAAGACGCTCGCGGCGCATCGGGCGGGCATCAAGCGGGTGCTCGTTCCCGAACGCAACAAGGCGGATCTCGAAGAGGTGCCCAAGGAAGTGCGTGACGAGCTCGAGTTCGTCTACGTGCACAAGCTCGACGAGGTCCTCGGCTCGGCGCTGGAACGCATGCCGCAACCGTCGCAGGAATATATCGACGAAGTCGCCAAGAAAGAAGCAGCGGCGCAGTCAACCAACTAGTCGACTAACAGGGCGGATTTTCGTGCGCCCCACAGGGCTGAGGGGCGCACGAACGCGACCTGGTCAGAGGTTTGACTAGTTGTTGATTTGCTCTTTTTTCTGGCCATCGATTCTGACGAATCGTTGGCGTGATTCTTGGAGGGATTGGGCTTCGCTAAGCGGGTGGAATGCAGTCTTGGGCGGTTGGCGTTATCTTGGCGAGATTGTGCGAGGCCTCGCGGTGGTGTGGAGCGGAAGTGTCGTCGCGGCACTGATCGCCGGTTGCTCGAGTGGCGCGCCGACGCCGGAGCAGGGCACGACGCCCTCCGAAGCGGAGACACCCACCGAAGTTTCGGCACCCGCCGATCCGGACGGGTCGTCGGGATGTCGAGCACGGATCTCCGCGCTCGAGGCGGGCCCGTCGCTGCCCGGCGCCCCGGAGTTCGAGAAAACCCGAGCTCACTCTCTGGCGCGTGCCAAAGGCCAACCGGTTCTCTTCGTGCGCGCCCCCGAGCGGGGCGAGGGCGGTTTGCCGCAAGCCGCGATGTACCGGAAGGCGCTGGACAAAGGAGCGTCGCCGTACTTCACGTTGCAGCGCATCTACTCGAACTTGCGAGCGTGGCCCGAGCTCGCGCGCCAAGTGCTCCTACGGGAGGGCTACCTCTACACGGAGGACCCGACCCTCGCTGCGGCGATGGTTTACTTCATCCAACTGCCGCACCTGTTTCAGGACAAGGACGTGTGGATCCACCGCGGCGACCAGGTGCTCCACGCCGTGAAGAAGTCACGCAACCGCTACGAGTACGCTGACGGCCCCGAGGCGGGGAAACCCGCGCGCGTGATGTTCCTCGACCGGTTCGCTCTCACGCCGGAAGAATTGGCTGAGCCGTTGCACCGCGATTTGCGTGGCATCGCTCACGCCATGGCCGCGCGGGAGATCCGAGTCCGGCACATCGCGCCTTCCGCGATCAGCGCGGAGTTTCGCTACGGCGACGTCTGGGTTCCTGCGCTCCTGTCGACCCGCGGGGAGAAGGTCGAACTCGACTGTGAGGTCGTTTCGACCGAGGCCGCGCCCGAACTCGACTTCGTGCGCAACCTCGCCGTGCGCCGCCGTCCCATCATCGACACGCTGCGCCAAGCGATGGTCGCGCAGGTGGACGAAGCATTGCCGTTCGACGAGCCGCGCACCGAAGAAGGGCAGCAGGATGGAAACCTGAGGCCCAAGTGGATTTGGGCGTACAATCACGGGTGGCACAGCTACGAGTTCAACGAGGACAGCTACTCGGTGTTCGATCGGTTCGGCAACGCGAAATTGCCTCAGGTCTGCATCGACTTCGTGACGGACTCGTTCGAGCGGGCGAGCGGCACCTGGTGGGGGACGCGGGCCGAAGAGCGCCGCCAGAAAACCGGTGGACTCAACTTCGACGAGCTCGACATCATCAACCGGCGCAGCGTCGACGTCTTCATCAACTACGCCGCCTCCCACCCCGAGTGGTTCGACGTCTATCGCGTGCCGAAAGAAGAGCGCATTCCGTTTCGTCTCAGGCAAGAGTTCTTCGAGCACATCGCCGAGCACCGAGATCGCTACGTTCCAGGAGACGTCATCGCCATCCACGGGATGAAGAGCGACGGCAAGGTGCACTACCATTCGTTCTTCGTTTATGACTCGGATCCCGTGACGGGCATGCCCATCCTCGTCGCCGGCAACAGCGGCAAGCCTCGGATTCGTTCGTGGGAGGCGGTGATGCGGTCGGCGCCCCGTCGCAGCATCATCGGGCGGATTCGGCCACGGCTGGATTGGCTCGAGCGTGTGATCCCTCCACCGAAACGTGTGACCAAGGGCGAGCCGCCGAGCCTGGCGTCTGCGCCGATCTGATTGCCCCGCGCGGCGCTTGACCCGACCGAGCCCGGCTGACACCGTTCGCGGCCCATGCGCCGCCAGATGCTCGTTTTCGCCTGTCTCTTTGCTGCGTTCGCCTGCGCCGCTCCGGCACCTCGACCAGCCGAAGTCGTCGAACCGCCCGCCGTTGAAGCACCCGATCCCGCACCGCCTCCTCGCGACGACGGCCGGCTGCCGGGTGGAGTGGCGCCGCGCGAGTACCGAATAGAGCTCACCCTCGATCCCCGAAAGAAAGACTTTCTCGGTCGCGTCGACATCGCGATACGCGTGGAGAAGGAGACACGGGCCATCGTTCTTCATGGTCGCGACACCGAGGTGAGGCTGGCGAGCGCGCGGCTCGCCGACGGAAAGAAGATCTGGGCAAAAGCGCGCCTACGGGAAGCGGCGCGCTCCAAGGGTGGTGCCGAGGAACTCGTGTTGGTGTTCGAGGAACCCGTTCCGGCTGGGGAAGCGACGCTCGAAATCGAGTACAGCGCGCCGTTTGCCAAGGGCCTCCGGGGCATCTATCGAGTCCAGGAGCGAGGCGATTACTACGCGTTCACGCAGTTCGAACCCAACGACGCTCGCCGCGCATTCCCGTGCTTCGACGAACCGGGGTTCAAGGTGCCCTTCCAAGTCAACATCACGGTACCCAAGGGCAACATCGCCGTGGCGAACATGCCGGAGGCGAAACGGCGCATCGAGCACCAGAGCGAGCTCGTCACCTTCGAGTTCGAGAAATCGCCGCCGATGCCGACTTACCTCGTCGCGCTGGGTGTCGGCCCGTTCGACGTGCTCGAAGGCCCGCCGGGGCCAGTGCCCACGCGCATGGTGGCGGTCAAAGGAAAGGCCAGCCTCGGAAAGCTCGCGCTGACCGCCGCGACCGAACAGGTGCAAATCCTCGGGGACTACTTCGGGCGAGCGTACCCCTATCCCAAGCTCGACATCGTCGCCGTGCCGAACTTCGCTGCGGG
>JAJDAH010000166.1 GCA_029261965.1 Polyangiaceae bacterium | reverse complement strand
GCGCCGATCCGCCTGGCAGACGTCGCGGCGGTCTCCGAAGGTCACGAGATCCGGCGGGGCGCCGTGACCGCCGATGGTGCTGGAGAGGCCGTGCTCGGCCTCGGCTTCCTCTTGAGTGGTGAGAACAGTCGCGAGCTGACGAAGCGTCTCGAGGTTCGCCTCGCGGAAACACAGCGAAGCGTCCCCGAAGGCGTCGAGCTCGTCCCCGTCTACAGCCGCACCAAGCTCATCGACATGGTTCTGGAAACCGTGCGGAACAATCTACTCGAGGGCGCCCTTCTGGTGATCGCCGTCTTGTTCCTCTTTCTGGGCAACGTGCGAGCGGGGCTCATTGTTGCGCTGGCCATCCCGCTGTCGATGCTGTTCGCGTTCAACGCGATGCTTCGCTTCGGCGTCGCGGGAAGTCTCATGAGTCTCGGCGCAATCGACTTCGGTTTGGTCGTCGACAGCTCGGTCATCATGGTCGAAAACGCGAGTCGCCGCCTTGCGGAGGACAAGTCGAATCGCAGCGTCGCAGAGGTGGTGCGCGATGCCGCTGTCGAGGTGAGAAAACCAACACTGTTCGGCGAGCTGATCATCGTCGTCGTCTACATCCCGATCCTTGCCCTCGAAGGCATCGAGGGGAAGCTGTTCCGCCCCATGGCGCTCACCGTCATCTTCGCGTTGGCAGGATCGATGCTGCTTTCGCTCACGCTGATGCCTGCGCTCGCGAGCCTCGTGCTGAAGAAGGGACGGGGCCACGGTGACAATCGCTTGGTCCGTGCGCTCAAGCGAGCGTATCGGCCGATCCTCGGCTTCGCGCTCACTCGGCGAAAGCTCGTTCTTGCACTCGCAGCTCTCGTGGTGGCCAACGCGGCGTTCCTCGGCACCCAACTCGGGTCCGAGTTCGTCCCCCGACTTCGTGAACAGGCCATCGTCGTCAACACGGTTCGCCTCGCCGGTGTCTCGCTTCCGGAGTCAGTCCGCTACGGAACGCAGATCGAGAAGCTGTTGCTCGCCGACTTCCCCGACGAGATCGCCCACATCTGGACACGCACGGGAAGCGCCGAGGTCACGACCGATCCGATGGGCCTCGAAGTCTCCGACGTGTTCATCACCCTGACACCGCGTGACGAATGGAAGCGAGCGCCCACGCAAGACGGGCTCGTTCGGCAGATGGCTACCACCCTCGACGGCATGCCGGGCATGCGCAGCGTATTCACGCAACCCATCGAAATGCGCATGAACGAGATGATCTCGGGCATCCGCGCTGACGTTGGCATCAAACTGTTCGGGGACGACTTCGACGTCCTCCGCCGCAAGGCCCAGGAGATCCGCATCCTCGTTGACAACATTCCAGGCGCCGCAGACATCAGCGTCGAGCAGCTGACCGGTTTGCCGATGCTCACCATCGACGTGGACCGGGAAGCTGCGGGTCGCCATGGGATTCCCGTCGCGGAGGTACTCGAGACGGTCGAGTCACTGGGAACGCGCAAGGTGGGCGAGGTCGTCGAGGGGCAGCGACGATTCGATCTTGTGCTCCGTGTCGACAAGAAGTCACGCGGTTCGGCGGAGCGAATCGGTGCCCTTCTGGTATCGACGGCGGACGGCAAGCGTGTACCGCTCTCCTCGCTCGCGAAAATCGAGGTGGTCGAGGGGCCATCGACGATCACCCGGGAGTGGGCGCGGCGCCGCATCACGATCCAGGCGAACGTACGGGACCGGGATGTCGGCTCCTTCGTGGCTGACGTTCGCCGGGCTCTCGATGAAAAGGTCGATCTGCCTCCGGGCTACTACACCCGCCTCGGCGGTCAGTTCGAGCATCTCGAGCGCGCCCAGCAGCGCTTGCTCATCGTGGTTCCTATCGCCCTGATCCTGATCCTACTTCTCCTGTACATCACCTACGGGCGGGTGCTGGACGCCGTTCGGGTGTTCACCGGCGTACCGTTCGCTGCAGTGGGTGGAATCGTCGCGCTCTGGCTACGCGACATGCCCTTCTCCATTTCGGCTGCGGTTGGTTTCATCGCGCTGTCGGGTGTCGCGGTGCTCGGAGACATGGTGCTCGTATCGCAAGTGCAGCGGTTGCTCCGCGAGGGGCGCGGTCGTCTGGATGCCATTAAAGAGGCAGCGGAGACTCGACTTCGACCCGTCCTGATGACGGGTCTCGTGGCTGCGCTGGGCTTCGTGCCGATGGCGTTGAACACCTCCGTCGGAGCCGAGGTGCAGCGGCCGCTCGCCACCGTCGTCATCGGCGGAATCATCACCGCCACGCTCGCCACACTGGTCGTCCTGCCGGTGCTCTACGCGAGCTTCGGTGCGCGACGGGTCCCAGAGGTTTCCCAGCCGTCGAGCCAGGTCGACAACGACGAGGCAGTGGCGGCTGCGCCGGAGCCGTCCAAGTGAAGGACGTCGTACGAGGAGTGGCCGTGCTTCTCGCCATTCAGGGGCTTCTCGTTGGCGGCTATCTGCTGATCGAGAGAGCAAGTGAGGAACCTGGTGCGTCGTTCCCGGCTGTCCCAGCTCCACGCCCGAAGCGCATGGATCGTGAAGCGCCAAAGCTCGACTACCGCCGAGCGGACGGTTCGACGGGCCAACTGGCGGCGCATCGCGGGAAGCCGCTCTTGCTGCACTTTTGGGCTACGTGGTGCCCTCCGTGTCGACGGGAGCTCCCCTCTCTCGTCGAGCTCGCCGAGAGTGGTTCCGTGGCCGTGCTCATGGTCTCGCTGGACCCAGACTGGGCAGCGGTGCGCCAGTTCTTCGGGGGGCGGGTCCCTCCGGGCGTCGTCCTGAGTGATGCCGCTGACGTAGAGCAGCGCTTCGCCACTCACGTGCTTCCTGAGTCCTTCTTCGTCGACGCCGCTGGGACGATGCGCTGGCGTTTTCGAGGAGAACGGAACTGGCAGGACGATGGGCTCCGTGCGTTGTTGCGGAGGTCAACGCGATGATTGACTTGTTCGACGAGCGGCAGCTCCCGCTCGGTGTCTGCAACCACCACGTCTCGTTGCCCTCAGCTCCAAACTCTCGCAAGGGCCGCTGCCGAGCTGAAGGGCGGCACGTCGTCGCGCTCTTGGTAGCCGAGCCGTCGCTCCAGAAGGGCCAGTACATCTTCGAGTGCCCCATGGCGCAGGGCGACAACAAGTGGGTGCAGACGAACGCCAAGATCAGCAACCCGTATATGGAGAAGAAGATGCTCGAATGTGGTGGGGAGAGCGACTGCGAGGCGTAGATGAGAGCTCGCGACATCCTGGACTGAGAGCGTGCAGGGTCAGTGAAATTCACTCGGCGTTCGTCAAATAGTTAACGGCTCCGAATGGACCACCTTCCACTCGCTGCAAGGTTGCCTACCGGTGCAGGAAGTTTTTCGGTTACGCCGTGCAATCGAAGCAGGCGGAGCTCGCTTCGTCCCTGCGATCCCAAGCTTGCACGTAGAGCAACGATCACGAACGTCGATTCGAAAGACATGCCGTCGACTCGATAGAACCCGACCGAAGACCGAATCGCGCCCGCCGTAGGCCGCTGTGTGCTACCCGACTGCCATGACCGGCAAAATCAAATCGATCTTTCGAACCGGAGCCAGGTTGGCCGCTATCTCCGTGGCGTTGTCGACAGTGGGTTGTCCGTCCGACAAGAAGCAGGACAAGCACCACGAGCACAAGCAAGGCGACGACCACGACCACGACAAGGAGAACGAAAAGAAGAAGGAATAAGCGCCCACGGGAGACCGGCCCGCCTGACGAACACCGGGCGCGGCAGGTAGAGTCGCCGGTCCCATTTCGAAACTGCCAAAAGAGGAACCTCTCGTCCCAACCAACCTTGTAGCGAAACAAGGTTGCGCTAAAGGTTGAGATTTGAAGGGACGTACGCCTCGATTCTGACCCTGCAAGTACACCGATGTCCGTCATCCACCCGGCGCCGATCATTGCTGGGCCTGCGAATCCAATTACTATTCCGCCATGCCCTGCCCTCGATTGCGTGGTGTTGTTCTCTCTACAGTCGTCG
>JAJDAH010000165.1 GCA_029261965.1 Polyangiaceae bacterium | reverse complement strand
GACGACGTCGACTAGCGCACAGCCCGCCCGCCGTCAGTCGCTGTCGGCGCTCGGCTCACCGTCGAGCTGCCGCACGATGTAGCCCCGGCACTCACGAGGACCGGCGTCGAATTCGCTTGGGCACAACCGGCTCGCGCAGGCCACGTATCTCGAGTCGGGATACGCACGCTCCAGCGCTCGTAGGGCACGGCACGCCACGCGGCGGTCACCCGCGTCGACGGCGAGACGGGCCTCGTTCCACTTGGCGTCGTCCCGAAGCACGCTCGTCTCGTGGCGGTTCCACAATCGCCGAAACTCCTTTCGGGCAGTGGTCGGATCGTCGAGTCGGTCGCGATACAGCTCGGCGATGCGGTATTGAGCCTCGGAGAAACGCGGCCGCTCGTAGCTGCCCTGAATGTGGGAGGGCTCACGTTCGGCCAGCATGCGTCTGAGCAGTGCAATGGCAGCCGTGTAGTTGCCGAGCTGTTCTTCGATCCGCGAAGCGTTGGCCAGGGAATCATCCCAGTAGACGCCTTCCGGATATGGAAAATGCTTGGCGACGTACAAGAACCGGTCGCGCGCCGCGAGCAACGACCCTTCGCGCTCGAGGGTCTTGGCCGACAAGTAGTGGACGGTTTCGAGCAGCGTGGTTCGCGCTAAGCGCTTCGAAACGGAATCTAAGTACGGTCGAACTGTCGACAGACCGTTCTCGTCCTCGAGGTAGCGCAAGTAGCGGACGAGCGCTCCGCGGCTGACCCCCGCATCGGGGTAGGTCAGAAACACGCTCTCGAGCAATCGGTACCCCGTCTCGCGATCGCCATGGCTGACTTCGATGTCTGCGCGATCGTACGCGGCTCGTGGAGCGCGAGGGCTCTTCGGATTCTTCTCGACGAACGTCGCAAGAGCCGTTTGGGCTTCTCGGTGACGCCCGGCGCGAGCCAGGCTCGCGGCGGCTCGGTAGTGCGCCTCGTTTCGATGATGGCTGCTCGGCGCGTGGTTGACGGCGTCGGACCAATACCGCGCGGCTTGGTCGTAGCGACCGTGAGAATACGAGCGCTCCGCGGCGGCCCGAGCCTCCCGAAACTCTCGGTTCAACGACGGCGCGCATGCGAGCGTCGTCACCAAGAGACCGATCGCCGCGGACCGCATCACCGGTCGTGGACCTCGACGATGGCTTGGGACAGTCCCTCGGCGGCGGCTTTTACGCGTTCGAGCGGCGCGTCGAGGTGGGTGACGGCTCGCAGTCGCCGGCGTCCCATGGCGCCGATCAAGACGCCCTTCTTCGCGGCGGCCGCCACGGCGAGGTCGGCGTCGAAGTCGAGATCGATGTTGACGATGTTGGTTTGCACCGCACTTACGTCCACGCTCGCGCCGGGAGTGCCAGCCACGGCCTCTGCGATCGCGCGAGCCGCGAGATGGTCCTCTTCGAGTCGGTCGAGGTGGTGCTCGAGACCGTAGAGGGCAGCCGCGGCCAGTACCCCCGCCTGGCGCATCCCGCCGCCCAGCATCTTTCGGAATCGGTGGGCCTCGGTGAGCAGCGTGTTCGAGCCGACCAACGCGGATCCGACCGGAGCCCCGAGCCCTTTCGAAAAACAGACACTGACCGTGTCGAAGGGTTCGGCGAGCTCCGACAAAGTCTTTTTCGTGGCGACCATCGCGTTCCAAAGACGCGCGCCATCGAGGTGCATGGATAACCCATGGCGTCGGGCGCATTCGGCGACCTCGACGACGTCGGACTGCGAGAACACGCGGCCCCCCGAGCCGTTGTGTGTATTTTCTACGGCGACGAGACTCGTCCGCGGCAGGTAGTAGTGCTTCGGTTTGATCGCCTCCTCGAGCTGGGCGGTCGTGAACAGCCCTCCCGAACCAGCCACGGCGAATTGCACGCCGCTCCAAGCCGCGGCTCCCCCGGACTCGTACCAAGCGCAGTGGGCACCCTCCCCGATGATCACTTCGTCGCCCTTGCGCGTTTGCACCATGATCGCCAACTGATTGCTCATCGTTCCCGACGGCACGAACAGTGCCCGCTCCTTGCCGAGCATGGACGCGACACGTTCTTCGAGTGCGTTGACGGTCGGGTCCTCGCCGTAAACGTCGTCTCCAACTTCGGCGTTCATCATCGCTTCGCGCATCGCCGGCGTGGGACGCGTGACAGTGTCGCTTCGCAGATCGATCGGCATGGGTAGGCCAGCTTAGCCCCTTACGGCGAGGCCCTCGACAAACCACTCGTAGGCGATGATCTGAACCGCTTGTGCGAGATTGATCGACGGCTGATCAGCCGCTATGGGGATGCGGATCCGCTCGTCGCTGCGTTCGAGCTCGGCCGACGTGAGTCCGCTCTTCTCGTTGCCGAACACGACTGCGAGCGAGCGTCCCTCGCCCGCGAGGGACGAAGCCTTCGTGCACGCCGCGCGTGGGGAGATGACACCTGATACGCCGCGCCGGGACGTCGTGGCGAAGACCACGTCTACGCCGGCAAGGGCGTCGTCGAGCGTGGGGTGGACTGAAGCGCCGTCGAGCACGTCCCACGCCTTCACTGCCATCTTCTGTGCCATCTCGTGGGTGGGGATGGCGAGCCGGCCGGGTTTGACGAGGCGGAGGTCGAGCATGCCCATCGTCTTGATCGCCCTCGCCGCCGCGCCCACGTTCTCTGGATAGTGGGGGTGCACCAGGATGAACGCGGTGGCTCGGGCTATCGGCAGGACGAGCCTCGGATAATGAGGTTCGTCGGTGCTGCGGCTCGTCATTAGTCCTTCCGACGTGGTCCGTGACTACGTGCACAGCGGAAGCCGATGAACGGCACCCGCGAGGCGGCGTCGCGTTGGTCCCGGGCGGATGCACGAAGGCTGCTCGGTCCGTGCACGAAGCTGCCCCCGCGAACGACCCGCGCGGTCGTCACGCCACCCGGCGGGGGGCCGGAGGGGTCGATCGCGACGTCATGCGAATAGGGCCCGTAGCGGTCTTCGACCCATTCGGTCACGTTGCCCGACAGGTCCAAGAAACCATCTGGCGTCCGCCCAGAAGCGTAGGAAGCTACCGGGGCGAGCTCGCGGTAGCCGTCGGTGCCGTCGGTCCGGTCGACGCCGAGCCGCCCGTGATTCGACACGCGGGAGTTGTAGATTTTTCCCCACGGATAGGTGCGACCCGAGCCACCTCGCATCGCCCGCTCGAACTCGGCCTCGGTGGGTAGCCGGGCGCGTCGGAACGCGCAGTATTTTTTTGCGTCGGCGTGGCGGACGAACGAAACCGGGTAACGGGGCTTGTCGAAGCGGCGCGCACCTCGCCCGAACGGAATGGGAGGGCAGCGCCGGAGAGCGACGCATCTCTCGTAGGCGGCTACGGTGACTTCGGTCCGGTCGAGCCAGTAGGAGGAGAGCTTTACCGGGTGTGCCGGTTGCTCGTCGCTAAACTGATCTGGCGAGCAATGGTTGGGCAGCGGTTGCGACGCGCAGAGCGACAGCGCTTGGATGGTCTCCAAAGGCGTGGAGCCCATGGCGAACGTCGACTTCTGGACGAGAATCATCCTCGACGCCGGTGCACGAAGCCGCGCGACGCCGCCGGTCAGCGCGCGCTCGGCGGCCGTGACCGTGGAAGACCACGGATCGCGTCGGCTCTTCGAGCTCCCGGCGGCCTCGAGCGGTTCGGGGCTAGCCGAGAGCAAGCCCAGGGCGAGAGCCGCCCCGAGCAACGTAGCGTTTCGGGCTCGCGACCTCAGCGCTCAGGTGCACTCCGCCATGCAGCGAGTACCTAGACACGCCTGCACGGCGATGAACTGTTGGATTGCGCCCGCCTCGTTCGGGCAGAGCATCTGGAGGCACGACTCGAACGCCTGCTGGGTCATCGCCGTGTCGAGACAGGTGCCCATGGCGGGTTGGCCGTTGAGGCAAGTGTTGAGACCCATGCAGGTCGCGTCCTGCAGGCAAACGCTGAGCTCGCTGCAGCAGTTCGTCCGTGCGCAAGGGTCGCAGGCTGGGTTCGATGCCCCAGCGATGCCGAACATGCACATGCCGCCGCCGCCAGCACCGCCAGCGCCGCCGAAGCCCATGCCGCCAGCGCCGCCCGCTGGAGCGCCCCCGGCTCCGCCGCCGAAGCCGCCCGCGCCGCCCACGCCGGCGCCGCCGACGCCCGCGCCGCCCACGCCGGCACCGCCGACGCCCGCGCCCCCGAAGCCGCCGGCGCTAAAGCCACCGGCTCCCGTGTTGTTTCCGTCACTGCCGCTGTCGCCGCATCCAATACCAGCGACGAGGAAGGCGGCGGACGCGCCAAAGATAATCGCAAGCCTCATGTGAACCTCCGGGGGTGGCGCTCGAGCGTAGAGCGGTGACCCGGGATTAACGGCATCGCTCGCGTCGGTCAAGCGGCGAGAGGCGGTTTGAGGATCGCCGCTTTTGGGTGAACTATGTTTCAGCCACCGTCGGGGCCTGCGCCGGATGTTGCGTCGGCGTTTGCGGCATCCACGCCGCCATCCTCCTGTTTTGGCTCGGCGTCGGTGATCGTGGTCGGTTTCGGGTGGCGTCGGCGCTTGCGCTTCTTCGGAGCCGGCTCCAGCCACGCGACTGGCATCTCCGCGCCGGCGTCCGGCGCCGCCGAGGTCACGATGACCGGGGCGGGAGGCTCTCGCAATTGGGCGGTCAAGCGAAACGCGGCAATGGCCACCAGCGCTCCTACGGCGGCGCCTCCGACGGCGATTCGCGTTCCCCGTGACGACGACGTGTCGACGACTTCGCGTCGATGCCGCTCGTCGGGCAGAGTCGGCATCGCCGAGCGGGGTGACGCTTCCAAGCCTTCAGCGAGGGCTTCGCCGAACTCTTCGCAACTCGAGTAGCGCGAGCGAGGGTTCTTCGAGAGCGCTCGGGCAAAGACCGTATCGACATGCGCGTCTACACCGCACACTTCCGCGATCGGTGGCGGTTCCTCGGTGGAGATTCGGCTGGCGACGGCAACCGCGTCTTCTCCAGGGAACGCGCGCCGACCGGATACTGCTTCGTAGAGCGACGCTGCCATCGAGAATTGGTCGCTCGATGGGGAGAACGCGCCGTTGGAAATCGCTTCGGGCGCGCTGTACGCGGGCGTGCCCAAAAGGCCTCCGTCTCGCGTCAGGGTCGAGTCAGGTACGCGCGCTATGCCGAAGTCAGCGACCTTCGCGCCGGTTTTCGACAGGATGATGTTTTCCGGTTTGATGTCCCGGTGAAGGACACCCGCACCGTGGGCGGTCGTCAGAGCACTTCCGACCTCGCGGGCGATTCGGGAGCAAAGGAGGGGTCCCACCGCGCCGCGTTCGAGCTTGCCTTTGAGGTTGGCGCCCTCCACGTATTCGAACACGAGAAACAGACCGAGCTCTGCGTCCTCGCCCATGTCGAACAACGACACGATGTTCGGGTGGCTGACCCGTGCCGAGGCGCGTGCCTCCTGCCGCATGCGATCGATGAGGGCACGCTTCTGGGTGGGATCGATGTTGAGATCGTCGCGGAGCAACTTCACCGCGACATCGCGGTCGAGCACCGGGTCGTGAGCCAGGTACACCCTGCCCATGGCCCCCTGACCGAGGAGACGCACGATCCGGTACCGGCCGATCTCATCGGGAAGCGGTCGCTCGTGCTTGCTCATCGGTGCGCCGCCCCGCTGCACCGAGCGTGCGGGGCCGGGGCACCATCTATCCTCTGCGCGCTCCGGTGGCCAGCTCGCTCGGCAGCGGAACCCGATTTTGCCGAAGGTTTCGGTCAGTTCTCGTCGTCGGCGCCGGCGTCTCCAGCTGGCGGCTCCGGCGGCGCCTTGTCGGGCGGTTTGCCGTATTCGGTCCGGAGCTTTCGCATCAGGCCGTCGATCAGAACGCGCTCGTGGTAGCTCGGCATCTTCGGCAATTGGACGAAGATCTTCACGTCGTCCCCGTTTTCGATCACTTCGATCGATCCATGCGTCGTGTCTTTGCGACCCGGCGGCTGGTACCGAAACAGGAGGTACGCCGCGTCAGAGTCCTTCTCGGTGATCTCGTAGCCGAGATCCACGCGCACGTACCGGAGCGCGCCGTTGTAGGTCTGGGTCTTGCTGTAGCGGGATGCTTTCTCCGCTCGCGCTTCCACGTCTGCGGCGACCAAGAGCCCGGCGAGTGCCACCGAGCAGGCCGCGCCGAACAAGTACGACCGCAACGACATGTTCCCCGGCGTATCAACCCGAAGGGCCACGGGCCAAAAATCCGGGGTTTCAGGTGGGTTCGGTTTCCGCCCTCAGGAATGCCCCCCGTATGCTCGGTCGTCCGATCGCGAGGGCGCCCCCGGCGGCGAGCAGCGTGATGCCCATTTGTGTGAGGTAGACGATGAATACGAGGGCTGAGCCCGCGCTCACCACCTGTGGCTCGGGGAAATACGTGAGGAGCCCTACGTACACGCTGAGCTGGTATGCGCCTATGAAACCCGGGGCGTTCGGAACGAGGATGCCGAGGGCGACGACACCCACGACGACGCATGCCTGCGCCATCGTCATGGTTTCGAAACCCGTACCCCAGGCGAGCAACCAAAGGGTCGCGGCGTTTCCGAGCCAGTACGCGGTCGTCGCCAGCAGGAACGGCACGGTGTACCGAAGTCTCGGAAGAAAGCCGATCCCCGACGCTACTTTCTCGACTCGTTCGGACAGCCACTCGGCGGCTCTCGGCGATACCTTCCCGATCACCGCGCTGACGATTCGCCTCGCCCATGCCCGGCGCCAGTAGAAGACGCCCATCACGACGAACGCCGAGGCGAACACCGCGAGCGCACCGTAGGCCGCGCCCGGCACCCAGCCGACGGAGATCGTTGGCGGAGACTCCGTCACCGTGGGCTCGACGGGGGTGGCGAGGCTTAGCGCCACGAACAACATCACGCTCAGCACGAGCCCGTCGATCACCCGCTCGGCGCCGATGGTGCCGGCGGCCGCCCAGCCCGACAACTTGCCCTGCTTCTGTCGAATCAAGACCGGCCGAACGACTTCACCCGTGCGAAACGGCATGATTATTATTGCGGCAAAACCGATGAACGCGACACTGAGCACTTTGCCGAGCGGTACCCGTTCGATTGGCGCGAGAAGGAAGTGCCATCGCGCCCCCCGCACGACGTGCACCGCGCTCCACGTGAACGCGTAAACGGGTAGCGTCCACCACTTGACGCCGCTCATCGCTTCGGCCGAGGGCACGAGCGGGAGTCGGGCCTGATGGAGCCCCCAAATCAGAACCGCGGCGATGACTGCCGAAAAGAGCAGCTTCAGGCCGTGGCGGCTCCACCAACCCCGGCCGCGTCTTTCGCCATCGAGGCTCACGACGTCATGCGTTGTCCCTCGGCGGGCCAGGGCTCTAGTCCTGGCTTCGTCCCGCGAGGATCTGCTTCGGACCTTCGCGAAATAACAAGTCGAGCTCTTCTTTTCCGTATTTCCTCTCGATGATCCGCATGCCTTCCTCGACGGCGTCGACGTCCGGGGGGCGGTGCGCATCGCTGCATGCGGCCTGATAGAGCCCTTCTTCCAATAGGCTCTCGGCGCACCTCTTCGGTCGTTCGCCGTATTTTCCGACGAGCGCCGCAGTGTCGAGCAAGGCTGCGACGCCCGCGTCGACGAGGCGCTCGAGTTGGTCCGGGCTCCGCCAGATGCTTGGGTAGCGCTCGGGGTGAGCGATCACCGGCAGCAACTGTCGTCGCCGGATTTCGAACAACATCTTGTCGACGTTCGGCAAGAACTCGATGTCGTAGAATTCGAGCAAGACGGCGCGGCCGCCGGGGTAGGGTAGGGCGTCGCCCGACAGCAAGCGGGCGTAGATCGTGTCGTCGAAGTAGTGCTCGCTGCTCAGGTCCACGTCCGGCAGGTCGCTTCTACCCGACAGGTGCGGCTGCATCTTCTCGAAGGCCGCCTCGAGCGCAGCCTTGTCATTGTCGAACAGGCCGGGGCGCATGTGTGGGGTCGCCACGACGCGGTCAAATCCGATCGCCTTGAGTCGCGACAACATCTCGACGCCGACTGCAGGGGTTGGCGCGCCGTCGTCGATCGCGGCGATCCAATGGCAGTGCAGGTCGACGAAGCCTTTCACCCGCCCGTTATACCGCGTTGCCCGCCGCCCGCATCGCGGCGAGGGCGGGCCTCAATCGCGGTGGCGTTTCCCGAGGATGCGCCGGCACCCACTTTCGGCGGCGTCGAGGCCGGAGCCGGCCGGATCCCGCGCGACGAGAAATACTTCGACACCGTCGATGGTGAGGGAACGAACTTCGGTATCCCGAGAGATGATGTCGATTCGCGATGGGACGGTGTCGTTTGCCGCGGCGCCATCGGCGAACGGCGCGGTCGCGGCGAGCTCTTCGCACGCTCGAAACGCACCGGCTCCCGCGATCAACAAGCCGGTCGGATCCGCGACGGCAAGGGCCTCGATGCCGCTGTGGCGGCGAACGCCGTCGAGGAGCCGCCCGAGGGCGACCAGGGGGTCGTCGCTGCGCGTGCTTCTGCGATCGGGTCCACGGTAGCTGGTTTTTTCGGAGGGCCCGGACATTCGCGCGGAAGGTGCTTCTGCGCCGCTTGGCGGGCCAACTTTCTCGCGCCGTGGATGCTACGGTGCGAGGTCCGGGCGCGGTCGGATTCGTGGTAGACGCCCGCTCGCCGCTGCTTTCACCGATGTCCGTTCCGTCATTGCTCGAGCTGCTCGACAAGCATCGCGTCATCCTTTGTGTCGGATGCGGTGGTGTCGGCAAGACCACGGTCGCCGCGGCGCTGGGTCTCGCTGCGGCCCGTCGGGGCCAGAACGCGCTCTGCCTCACCATCGATCCGGCCAGACGCCTCGCCAACAGTCTCGGTTTGGACCGCCTCACGTCCGAAGCGCAGTCGGTGGAAAAAGAGTTGTTCGAGAGGGCGGGGCTCGACGTGAAGGGCAGCCTGACGGTGATGATGCTCGACACCAAGGCGACGTTCGACGAGCTCGTCGCTCGGCACGCCTCGAGCCCCGAAGCGCGTGATCGTATCCTCCACAATCAGCTGTACCAGTACGTCTCGACGAGTCTCGCGGGCACCCAAGAGTACATGGCGATGGAGAAATTACTCGACGTGAAAGGCGATGAGCGCTTCGACGTCATCATTCTCGACACGCCACCGACGAGCCACGCTCTCGACTTCCTCGAGGCTCCGGAGCGGCTCGTCGGGGCGCTCGACAGCGCCGCCATGCGTTGGTTCCTCCAAGCCTTCGATGGCTCGAGGCGATTCAGTCTAAACTTGGTCGCCAAGGGCGTGGCGGTGGTTCTCCGCGGAATCGGCAAGATGACCGGAGGGGGTTTCCTCGAGCAGGTGGCGGAGTTCGTGACCGATCTGAACGACTTGTTCGGCGGTTTCAAAGAGCGCGCTCGTGAAGTGGCGTCCGCATTCCGTGGAGGCGAATTCGCCTACGTTCTCGTGACGACGCCGAGTCCGCCCGCGCTCAAAGAGGCCATGTACTTCGCGGACCGGTTGTCGAGTCAGGGAATGAAACACGATGCGCTCGTGGTGAATCGAGTGCACCGAGCCCCCCGCAGTAGCCCCACCCGAGAGCAGATAGCGGACGCCCTCGAGCGTCACGGTCTCGCGCTCGAGAGCGGAGTGGTGGACCGCCTCGAGCAAGCTCTAGATGAAGAATTGCTTCAAAGCGAGCTCGACAAGACGCATCTCGCTCTGCTCGACGACGTCGTGCGAGACAGTGGGCACGCCGTTCGGCGTGTGGACGTGCCCGCCCTGCCGAGCGACGTGCACGATCTCGAGACGCTGGCGGGTGTGTCGACACTGTTGACTGCGGCTCCGCGTTGACGGTCAGCGTCGCTTGCGCAGTCGATAGCGTACTTGGACGGGTACCGACTCGAATCCGAATTCCTTGCGGAGCTGGTTGACGACGTATCGGCGGTAGCTGGCCTTGATGTTCGCGGGGGCATCGGTGACCGCGACGAAGACTGGCGGCGATGTTTCGGCCTGGGTCACGAAAAAAAGCCGAGGTGCCCTCCCTCCGCTGGTTGGCGGGGGGTTCCTGGACAAGACACCTTCGAAAAACCGGTTGAGCTCCCCAGTTTTCACGCGCCGACCGTACTCGTCCGCCGCCCGGGTCACTGTTTTCATCACGGCGTCGACGCCGCGACCGGTTTTTGCGCTCAGCGTCAGTATCGGCGCCCACCGCGCGAACCTGAGCTCGTCCTTCGCTTTCTCGATAGCCGCTTTTTTTCCTGTCTTGTCGAGAAGGTCGACCTTGTTGAGGGCGACGACCACGGCCCGACCGCGCTCGGCGCAGAGCCCGAGCAAGCGCTGCTCCTGCTCGCTCAGGCCGATGGCTGCGTCGGTCATCAGGACCACGATTTGCGCCCGCGACGCCGCTCGAATGGCACGCATGACACTCGCCGCCTCGATGTCGCCCCGGATGCGCGACTTTCGACGGATGCCGGCCGTATCGACGAGTAGATACTCGCGCCCCTGCCACTCGATCACCTCGTCGATCGGATCGCGAGTCGTTCCCGGCACATCGGTCACCAGCGAACGCTCGGAACCGGCGAGGTGGTTGAAGAGCGTCGATTTTCCGGCGTTCGGGCGCCCGATCAGAGCGATTCGTGTCGGGCCGGTGACCTCGGCCTCGGCGGGTTCTGGCCGCTCGGGCAAGGCGTCCACCAGAGCTGCTTCGAGATCCGCGGTGCCGCGGCCGTGCAGCGCCGAGACGGCGATCAATCGGTCGAGCCCGAGCCGGTACAGATCCCCGGCCTCGTGGTCCGTCCTCGGGTTGTCACTCTTGTTCGCGACGTAGACGACCCGAACCCCGCTTTGGCGCAACAGGGCGACGGCATCACCATCGGCTTCGGTCGGAGGCGAAGTGGCGTCGAGCACGCAAACGACGGCGTCGGCTTCTTCGATCGCGACGCGCACCTGTCGCGCGATGCCGCTGGCCACGGGATCTGGGGAGTCGGGGTCGAATCCGCCCGTGTCGACGAGAGTGAGCTCGCGACCCCGGACGAAAGCGTCGGCGTAGTGGCGGTCGCGCGTGACGCCGGGGGAATCGTGCACTATGGCCTCGCCTCGCCCAACGAGTCGGTTGAACAGCGTGCTCTTGCCGACGTTCGGCCGTCCGACGATGGCGACGATGGGGGTCGTCACGTCTTGCCCCTACGGCCCGAGCGCTTGATGGGGATCAAGTTGGCAAGCGTCGTCTCGGGCGGCTCGAAACCGAGCTCGGCTAGTCGACGAGGCGCGTCTTTCCAGCGGTCGCTCACCCGGACGAACAAGTCCAATCGCACCCGTTTCCCCAGAAGGTCCGCGATTCGGCGGCGCGACGCCGCGCCGATTTCACCGAGCTGCGTTCCGCCCCGACCCACCATGACCTTACGCTGTCCGACCTTTTCTACGTGGATCGTCGCTGCGATTCGGACGACCTCTTCGGCCTCTTCGAATTGCTCGATCGTCACGGCAACGGCGTGCGGTACCTCGGCGTCGGTCCGAAGGAGGATTTGTTCGCGGATGTATTCCGCGGCCAGGTAGCCGGTGCCGCGGTTGGTCAACGTATCGGCGTCGAATGCCGTTGTTCCTTCGGGAAGTCGACGGGCGATCTCGTCGAGGACCTCTCGGGTGCCAGTACCCGTTTTTGCACTGATGGGCATGATTGCGTCGAAGCCGCGCACGGCGGAATACGTTTCGAAGAGGGGGAGCAATAGAGTCTTGTCACGGATCGTGTCGACCTTGTTGACGACCAGCAGTAGCGTGCGAACCGGGGGCAGTAGCTCGAGCAACGCTCGGTCTTCGGCCGGGACCTCGAGAGCGCGCGCCGCCGGTGTTCGTCGCCGGGGTGAGGCGCGGCGACGACCCGGGCTCGGCGGACGGCCGATGTCGGTCATGAACACGACGACGTCGGCGGAGCGGGCTGCGTCGAACGCCGCCGCGTTCATGCGCCGTCCGAGCTCGCTCCTGGGTCGATGCAACCCTGGCGTATCGAGGAAAGCCACTTGGGCGTCGGGGCGATGCACGACTCCCAGTAGAGCGTCCCGCGTCGTTTGTGGCTTCGGTGACACGATGGCGAGGGGTTCGCCGAGAACGCGGTTCAGGAACGTGGATTTTCCGACGTTGCTCCTGCCGATCAATGCTGTGGTACCGACTCGCACGGGGCGGGGAGCTTAGCCTTCAACCCGGTTGGCGCGGCGCCCAAGCCTTCTGCTACGTTCCGCGCGCCGAAAGGCCCGCATTTTCCCATGACGGACGCCACTTCCCGAGAGGCCATCGACGGCCCGCCGTCAGAGCCGCCGCCCGCTGACGAAAACCCGCCGCCGGCGTACTCGTCCTCGGCACCGCCGATCGACTCGGAGCGCGCCGAGCCGGTGGCCCTCGAGCCCCACGGCTCCGCCGGCCGACGCTGGGTGGTGGTCGTCGCGGTCGCGGTCGCGCTCGTCAGCCTGCTGGGACCAATTTCGTCGAGTGGGATCTGGGATCCGCACGAGCTTCACGTGGCCGATCTTGCACGACGCATCGCGGTGACGCTGCTCGGCGGCGCCGACTTGCAAATCGAAGGAGCTGACAACTCGGTCCCGACCCTCGGCGCCCTCGCGCGTGGTCAGCTGCCGTTCACCTCGGTAGCCATTGGTTTCAAGCTGTTCGGCCTGCACGAGTGGGCGGGGCGTCTGCCGTTGGCGCTTTGGGGTTTGTTGGGCCTGCTGTCGGTGTACGGCATGGTGGCTCGACTGGCGGATCGAGTCGCCGCGGCGTTTTCAGTGATCGTATTGGCGACGATGCCGCTCTACTTCCTTCACGCGAGAACGATCCTCGGCGACATCGTGACGATGGCGGGCGTCGCCATGGCGACCGCCGGCCTCGTCGTGGCGGTTTTCGGAAGGAGCGGTGGGGGTGAGCCACCCGCCAATGCGAGCCGCATCGCCTGGCTCGTACTCGGGCTCGTCGGAATGGGCGTCGGTTTCGGCGCGCGGGGTCTGCTGGTGGGAATCGTCGTCCCGGCGCTGGGGGTCGGACTGGCGTGGGCCGTGCTTCGAGCGAGTCGGGCGCCCATGGAGCGAGACATGTTCGCCGACGGGTGCGGGCTTCTCGCTCTCGTCGGAGGGTGTGTGGCTGCGGCCATCGGTTTTCGCGCCCTCACTGAAGCGAGCGCGAGCGAGTTTTCGATGCTGCTTGGCGCGGCAGTCGAGCGAAAACGCCAAATGCCGACTCACGATTTTGTCATCCACCACCTCGGTCACGGCTTGTTCCCGTACAGCGCGGTGATCCCGTTTGCGATCGGTCAGATCTTGCGACCGCCGCGTGTCGCTCCGGGTCCCGCATTCGGTCGCGAGGTCGGTTTGCGTCTCGCCATGCTCGTCGTTCCCGCGATCGGTCTTGGTGTCTATGGGGCGATGGCGCCGACCACGGGGCACCTGGCGTTCGGCGCTGTCGCGCCCCTGGCCGTCATCGTCGCGCTCGGTTTTCGTGACTTCGAGCGCGGTGCCCGCGGCTCTCGAGTCGTCGCGATGGGTGTGTGTGCACTGGCGATTCTGCTGTTCGTCGACTTCAAGAACTTTCCCGAGAAGGGCCTGAGCGCCTTTGCGGTGGGTGACGCGAAGTTCCCCGAAAGCTTCAAGGAGACCGGTGGCCGAATCTTGAAGTACGGCACGGTCGTTTTCGCCGGGCTCTTTTTCTTTTCGTTCATGGAGCGGCAGAGCGACGTGGAAGCCAAGCCGTTCGATCGCCGCGAGCTGTTGAAGTGGCCGCGCGAGATGCGCCCGGCGTTCGGGGGCAACTTCATGTTCGCTTTTCTGCTGACCACGGTCGCATTGGCGGGTTTTGCGGTACTAACGCTGATGAGTCGTCAGTGGTTGCATTGGGAGCAGTTCGAACGAATGAACCAGCCGGCGCGTGTGATCGCCAAGTTCGGTTGGTGGGTGTTTCCGCTGTCGGTGTTGTTCTTGGCGTCCCTGGTCACCGCGGCGCGCGACGCCTTCCGTTGGTTCTATGCTCACGTGCCCATCAGCCGAGGGGCCGGGGCCTTGCTCGCCGCCGGTGGTCTCGGCGGTGCGCTGAGCTTGGGCTACTACCCCGCGCTGGCCGCGCAGATTTCTCCGAAGGACGTCTTCACGCAGTACCAGCGCCTCGCGAAGGAGGGCGAGCCGCTCGGCCTGGTCGGAGCCGGGGCGGGCAGCGCCAGTTACTACGCTGGTCGGAACGTGCCGACATTCAACGACGCCAACGCGGGTTTTTCGTGGCTTCACGGAGACGACACCGTCCGGCGGTGGCTGGTAATCCGGTCGAAGGATTTGCCGCAGATGAATTCGAGGTTTCGCGGCCAGGTGAAGCCGCGTCGGAATCTACCCGTGCTCGACGCGCGGTCCAGCGAGATCCTGCTGGTTTCCAGTAGGCTCGGGGAGGGCGAACGGAACCAGAACCCTTTCGCCGAGTGGCTCCTGAACGAGCGACCCAATCCGCCGCACAAGGCCGACGGCAACTTCGGGGGTCACCTCGAGGCGCTCGGCTGGGACGTCACGACCCCCGATGGCCAGTCCGTCGCCGAGGTGGAGCCGGGAAAACCCTATGACTTTCGCATCTACTACGAGGTCGCCGGGAAAATATCGGGCAACTGGGAGACCTTCATCCACATCGACGGGTTCCAGCGCCGGTACAACGGAGATCACAAGACACTCGAAGGGCGCTACCCGCTTCATTTGTGGCTAGTTGGTGACTTCGTCGTGGATGTGCACCGGTTCACGCTCGAGCCCAACTTCACTCCGGGGGATTACCGTGTCTTCTTCGGGTTGTTCATCGGGAGTCGCCGCCTGGACGTGAAACGCGGCAAGCACCACGAGAACCGATTGGATGTCGGGACGCTACGCGTCAAATGATTTCCGTGACAGGACGGGCAATCGGAGCTACGCGGAACATGAAGTGAGCGAACGCGTGATCGACGATACCTCAGACGATCTCGATGCACCGAGCAGTCGGGATCGCCGAGGTGCGGAACGCGTGGACGTGACTTGGTCGGTCGATTGCGAGATCGAAGACACGTTTCTCTACGCTTCAATCGCCAACATCTCGGAGCTCGGTATTTTCGTGCGAACGACCGAGCCTCTCGAGGTGGGCACCAGGCTCACGCTTCGTTTTTCACCTCCGAATCTGCCGGAGCCCTTCGTTCTAGCCGGCGTGGTGCAGTGGGTGAATCCGATTCGGGCCTTGGCGCCGAGTCCGAACCCCGGCATGGGCATCAGTTTCGTGGCGCTCACTCCGGAGGATCGTGAACGCATCGTGGGCGTGATTCGCACCATCGCGTACGTGCGCGACAACGCTCCAAACTGAGTTCGTTCATCCGGCCCCGGTTCGCTTCAGAGCGCTGGGGGCTCAGGCTCGGGGTCGGCGGCCTTTGGCTCTTCGGTTTTCGGTTGGGGTTTCGCCTTGGCCGCGGCCTTGCTCGCGGGAGCCTGCTTCTTGGCGCGGGACGCAACGCTGGCGGGCTTGGGACTCGGCGAGCCCAGCGAAGCGAGCGCCCTCTTCGCTCGCTCGCCGTAGCCGGCGACCGACACGAGGGCTTCGTAGTTTCGACGCGCCAGATCCGTCTGACCCATCACGCGATAACAATCGGCGGCTTGCCAAGTCGCTTCGTGAGCCACGCCGGTGCCGCGATAGGCCGAATTGACTCGTTCGAACCTCGGGGCCGCCGACTTGCACCCCGAGGAAATTCGAGCCGATTGCGCCGCGTGCAACGCGGCGCTGGGCGCCTTCGGACCGCCACCCTGAGCGATCTTGTCGAAGCGTCGAAGGGCGTCGTCGTACTGCCCGTTTCTGTAGGACCCGAGCGCTGCCTGGTACTCTCCGTCCTCGCCCTGCTGCTCCACCCCGCCGCGAGTGGAGTCCTCGACATCGGCGACTTCGTCGCCCGATTTTTCGTCCCGCGACGCTTTGACGGGCGCCTCGTCGGCGTTTGGCGCGGGCGCAGCCGCGCCTGGGGCGGCTCGGGCGGAGCGCCGCGCCTTCTCGCGGGTGCCCCCGCGTGGGATCGCTTCGCTTTCGGTGGTCGAGCGGTGCTCGGCCAGTGGCACGATCGCCACGCTCTCGCCTTCGGCTTCGGGCACGCCGCGCTCCGTGACGTGCACGTTGTCGCGGTCGCCCGGGCGGGATCGCAAGAAAAGAAGGCTGGCGCCAATCATCAACAGAAGTGTCGCCGCCATCGCCAGCTGCGGTCGCATCGCGTAGCCGGCCATGACCGAGATCGCGCGTCCCACGCGTTGGCGCAAGGGCAGCGCCGCGCGTGCGTTTCGATCCGCGTCTAGAATCTTCCGCGTCAATCCCTCCGGGGTTTCGAGCATCGGCATGATGCCGACCTCCCGCGTCGCCCGGAGCCCGTTGCCGATCTCACGGCACCGCGTGCACTGATCCATGTGACGCCTTGCAGCGGCGTTCGTCAGCTCGTCGAGCTCTTCGTAGAGCATCTCGAGCACGACTTTGTCGAACTTCTCGCAATCCACGGCGTAGACCTCGGCACGCGGCTCAACGAAGCGCGCGCGCGTACTCCTCGAACTCGCTGAGCGCGTCCTGCAATCTGTCGAGTGCGTATCTCATGCGACTCTTGACGGTGTTTTCCGGAACTCCGGTGATCGATGCGATCTCCTTGAACGGAAGGTTGGCGATTTGGCGAAGCAAGAACACTTCGCGTTGGTCGGCGGGTAGCTCGTCGACGGCTTCGACGATTTTGCCTTGGACTTGTGACGACGCCGCGCTGCGCTCGACGCTCGAGCGCGGATGCGTGTCGGCGATGCGTTCCACGAGTGGTCTCGAGTCTGCACCGCTCGTCGGGCTGTCGAGCGACGGGTGGCGCCGAAGCCGGTTCTTGCGCAGCTGATCGATGCTGAGGTTCCGCGCGATCGTGTAGAGCCAAGTCGAGAAGCGGGCTTCGTGCTTGAACTCGCCGGCACGCTGCACGACGCGGAGGAAAACGTCTTGGGTGAGGTCCTCGGCGGTATTCGCATGACGAAGCTGACGGATGACGAAGTTGAAAATCGGTCTTTCGTAGCGACGGACGAGCTCGGCAAAGGCTTCACGATCGCCCCGCTGGTAGCGCACCATCAACATCTCGTCCGTCGCGTCGCCCCGAGCGGCCGCCATCGCTCAGCCCTCCTCGGATGGTGGGCGACTCAGACGACCCGTGGCTGGGCGTGACCTGGGCCCTCGAAAATTGGGCGATCCCAAGCCAGCTTGCATCGTTGGACGTCCGTCAGCGAAATTCGATCTGCGATCCTGCCGTTATCAACGTAGCCTCGTGCGCCGTTCGGGGGAAGCGCCCAACCCACCGAGAATGTGGGCTTTGGACGGCGCAACACACCGGACACGCCAAGATGCCGAGAGAACACCGATTCCTCGAAAGTGGGGGGAGCCCCCCCCGACGCCAACTCACGTCGGCGGTTGTTGCAGTTCGATGCGCGTCGGAACATAACGGGGGTCGGCAGGGCGGAAACGAATTCCATTCTCGCCCGATCGTCTCTTTGTTTGAAAGTACCGAGGGTTCGATAGATGCGACTCCGTAAGGGTTTGTGGGCAGTCGTCCCGGCGCTCACCTTGTTCACCATTCCCGCGCTCGCTCAGCCTCCGGCTGACGGCGCTGCCACCCCCGCCGACGCAAAGCCGGCAGACACTCCGGCCGACGGCGCTAAGCCGCCGGATGGAGAGAATCCAGCGGACGAGACTCCGCCGGCGGCAGCTGACGCCAAACCAGCGGCGTCGGCCGCTGACAGTGGCACACCGCCGGGGGCTGACACGCCGATCGACGGCGCGACCTACGCGGTGCGACTGCGGGATCTCGAACAGAGAATCGACGAGCTGAAGGAGCAGGTTCGGAGGAGTCACACTCGGCTCAGCTTGCTCAGCGACACGATTCTCTCTGGCGGGGTCGGTGGGGCCCGCGCCGAAATCAAGTTCAAGAACGAGATGAGCAATGCCTTTCGCCTCATCAAGGCGCTTTTCGTTCTCGATGGCGCCGTCCAGTACAACAAGCAAGACGATTCGGGCGCGCTTGCCGAGCAAAAAGAGATTCCAATCTTCACCGGCTCGGTGCCCACGGGGGATCACACGCTGCAAGTTCTGATTTCGCTCCGAGGGCATGGCTACGGCGTCTTTTCGTATCTTCGAGGTTACAAGTTCGAGGTTCGCTCGAGTCACTCGTTCACGGTGACCGAGGGCAAGACCATCGAGCTCGACGCCATCGCCTGGGAAAAAGGCGGAATCACCACTCCCCTCGAGCAGCGGCCGGGAATCCGATACATCGAGAGGCTGAAAACCGGCACCGGCCCGTCGTCGTCTGCGCCCGCCCCTGGCCAGACGAACAACGACAAGAACAAGTCCGGCGCGTCGGGGAGCTTTTCGATCGGAACAGGGGGGAAGTAGGTTGTCGAATCGCCGTGCGCGTGGGTGGGCGCTCCTAGCCACCCTCGCTGCGCTCGGGATTTCTGGTCCCGCGGACGCCTTGTCAGCGTCGGGCGCACGAAGTGAGGCGCAGCTGGACGTACAGGCGGTCGAGCGCGATCTGCCCACGGTCAAGCAGGCGGTCGGGCGTGCGATCGGTGTTCAGACTACCGTCGCGCAGCGCATCGTCGCCGGCGAGATTCTCCTGCGGCAAGGCGACTACGACAAGGCGATTCACATCTTCAGCCAGGTCGTCGAGCTCCACCGGCGGGGCAAGGTCGACGAGGCGGCCTACGCCGAGGCGCTGTTCTCGCTCGGGGAGAGCTACTTCAAGGACGGGCAATACCTGTCGGCGAAGCGGCACTTCGAAGAGATCCTCGACAAGGCGTCGGGGTCGGCGCACTCGAGCTACTCGGGTCGGGCGCTCGGGCGACTCGTGGATGTGGCGCTCAGGACCGGCTACCTCGACATCATCGACACGGCCTTCGCGAAGATGTCTTCGCTACCGAGCAGCGACGTGACCGGCGCGACCCAATATGCGCGCGGCAAGGCCATGTACGCCAAGGGCCAGCTCGTCGACTCGAAGAACGCGCTCGGTACGGTCCCGGCCGGTTCGGACTGGCATCATCAAGCTCAGTACCTCTTGGGCGTGGTGATGGTCAAAGCGGCGGCGCCAATTCCTCCGCCAGCACCAGTCGCCGCGGATCCAGCCGATCCGGACGCCACCGTTGGTCCACCGGCGACCGCGCCGGAGCCGACCTCCGCGGAGCAAAAGCAGCGCTACGCCGCGGCCATCGAACAGTTTCGTCGCGTCACGCGGCTCGCGCCTGACACCGACGCACACCGTCACGTCATCGATCTCGCGTGGATGGCCATGGGACGGCTGTTCTACGAAACGGACAACTATCTCGACGGCGCCGAGGCCTATACCCACGTCGACCGCAAGTCGCCCGAGTTTTCCACGATGCTCTATGAGCTCGCGTGGGTTTACGTGCGGCTCGGCGACTACATGCGGGCTCAACGCTCCCTCGAGGTGCTCACCCTCACGGATCCGAAGAGCGTGCACTTCGCAGACGGCTCGCTTCTGAGGGCGGACCTCATGCTGCGCTCGGGGCAGTACAAACAAGCGCTGGCGCTCTACCGTAGTGTCCGGAGCCAGTTCGATCCCATTCGACTTCAGGTTCAGAACTTCCTCAACTCCACGAACGACCCGGCCGTCTACTACGACCGGCTGGTCCAAGAGCCGTTTGCAACGCAGGTCGACACGCAGTTGCCACCGCTGGCCATCGAATGGGCTCGCGAAGAATCCGAAGACGATCGGACGTTCGCCGTCATCGACGACGTCAGCCGTTCGAGAAGGCTCATTCGTGAGTCCAGGCGACTGATTCAGAAACTGAACGCCGTGCTCGGCTCGTCGACTCGCTCCAAGGCGTTTCCGAAGATTCGAGCGGGCCTCGAGCAGGCCGTTTCTCTCCTCAACAAGCTGGCGTTGTCGCGGCTGAAGCTGGCGAAGGGCTTGGACGCGGAAAACTCCTCGGCGCTGTCGGGTGAAATCGGCGACGTCAGGGCGCGGCGTAGGGCACTGATGCGCCGGCTCAGTTTCGTGCCGGTGACCGAAGCGGATTTCGCTCGCCGCGAGTCCGCGGGTGACCAACAGTGGAACAAGGTTTCCCAGGACCTCCACAACACGACGCTCGAGGTCAATCGCCTCCAGGCCATCGTCAACGGGCTCAAGAGGGTGATGCAGGACGCGGACAAGTACGGCGTTGCAAAGGACCCGGCGAGCCGAGCTCGCTTTCAGGCGGAGATCGAGGCCAACGAGCGCGACATTGGAGTCTATCGAGCGCGTATCGAGCAATACCGCCACGCGGTCGAGCTCGGTCGGGTGCAGATCGGTTTCGGCGACCAACGTTACTCGGACGACGACAAGATCCGCCGCGAATTCCGGATTTTGCTCAATCGCGAAGTGCAGCTCGCGGTTGCCGGTCACGCGGGATCGGGTTCGGCGAGCTATGCTCGGTCGATTCAGCCGATTCTCCAGCGCGCGGACCGCGCGGAGGCGCAGCTCGAGGCGTTGAAAGCCGAGCTCGAGGCGAGGATCAAGGCCAGTACTCAGGAGCTTCTGGTTCAAATCTCGGCGGAAGCCCAGAAAATCGACGAGCACTCGAACCAGCTCGACGACTTGGACCAAACGGCGCGGCTGCTCGTCGGTCAGATGGCCATGAAGAACTTCGGTCTCGTGCGGGACCGGCTCAAGAGCATCGTGCTGCGGGCGGACGTTGGAATCGTGCAGCAGGCGTGGGAAGTGCGAGAGGAGCGGCTGACCCGCGTGCGTGGGCTACAGCGCGAGAAAGCACGCGAGCAGCAAAACCTCGACGACGAGCTGCGTGAAGTGCTCGACGACGCAGGAGAAGAGCAATGAAAAGGGTACGCTGGCTAAGCCCGCTGATTCTGTCGCTCCTGATAGCGCCAGAGGCGTGGTCCCAGGATCCGCCCGCCCCGGCCGAGCCGCCGGCGCCTGACGCACTGTCGTGCGGAGACGGAACGGCTCGCCCGACGTCGGCCCTCAAGCTTGGCAAGGCCGCCGCACCTCCGCCGGACCCGACGCCCGCACAGCTCAAGGCACTCGGCATGCTCCAAAAGGAGGCGGACGAGTATGCCAAGGGAGCCGCGAACTACCGGCGCACCCTGACGATGATCGTGCGCCACCACTACGAGGAAAAGCGCCGGCGGATCCTCAGTGCCCTCGAGCGTGAGATCAAGTTCGAGAAAAACGAGCTCCTCGGCGCCAGAGCAGAGGCGATCAAACGCCTGGAGGAATTCATCGTCCGATACAGCGGCGACAACGCGCATCCGGTGGCCTCGCCCGACGCGATGTTCCGGCTCGCGGCCCTCTACGAGGAGCAGGAGCGAGAGAAGGCGGCCGAAGCGAACATCGACGCTGCGGTCGATCTCTCGAAGGCAATCAAGCTCTATCGTCGAATTCTCGACGAATATCCCGAGTACGAGGAAGCGGCTGGCGTCGTTTATTACCTAGGCCACGCCTACACCGACATCGGCCAGCTCGCGCAGGGACAGCAAGCTTTTCGCTCGCTCGTTTGCCACAACCTCTATCCGATCACAGAGAACCCCGCGGATCCCGAAAAGATCCTCCTGACCCCGCTCCCGCAAGATCACGACGACAAGTTTTGGAACGACTGGGCCGACAAACATCTCGACCCGCTCGACCAAGACCCTCGGTACCAAGGCACGAAGCTTCTCAGCGCGCCAGCCGAGGAGGAGGTCGTCTACCGGAACCCGTATCCGGACGAATGTCAGATGGTTCCGCAGAACCTCGAGCCGGGTGAAGAGCCAAAGTACGTCGCCGAGGCGTGGTGGAAGATTGGCGACTACCACTTCGATCAGATCGACACTGCCGGCGGGCCCTTCAGCATCAACCGCGGCCTGAGCGCGTACGAGCGCTCGATGCAGTGGAAGAAGCCGCCCCTCTACGGCGTCGCGATGTACAAGCGCGCCTGGTCGTACTTCAAGCAGCAGCGCTACAAGACGGCGGTCGAGTGGTTCGGCAAGTTGCTCGATTACGCCGACGAGCAAGAAGCAAAGACTGGCGACCCCGGCGCGGACTTCCGAACCGAGGCCTACACCTACATTGCCGGTTCGCTCACCTACGTCGATTTCGATGGGCCGCCCGAAGCGTATCCGTGGATCCCTCGCACCGACGTGCTGGACACCGAGACCGATCCGCTCGCCGCGGAAGAGAAGATGGCGATCGCCATCGACCGCGTCCAGGACCCGGCCTTGATCCCGCAGGACAAGAAGTGGACTGTCGAGATCTACAAGGCGCTCGCGCAGGAATTCGTCGAGGTTCATCAGAACAACAACGCGATCAAGATCCTGCGCGTCACCTTGGAAAAGTTCCCGATGGACCGCGATGCACCGGTCATGCAGAACCGCATCGCGCAGCTCTACGACGAACTCGCTCGCGAGGCGCCGGAAGGCGCAGCCGCTCGGGCGGAGATGTCCGAAAAGGCTTTGAAAGCGCGTTCGGCCCTCGCCGCTTATGTGGGTACCACCCCGTGGACGAACGCGAATCGGGACGATCCGGAGGCTTTGCAGCAGGCTGAGGACCTAGTTCGCGGTGGGCTTCGAAGTGCAGCAGCGGATCACACGAACCGCGCTCGGGCGCTCGTGCAACGCGCCGAGCAGGTGAGCGAGGAGGAGGCCCGAGAGCTGGTCATGAAGGCGACCGGTTCGTACCGCCTCGCCGCTTCTGGCTGGGCGGGTTATTACGCCCAGGACCCGAACGCGCTCGACGCCTACGAGAGCAAGTACTGGCTCGCCGATGCCAGGTACAACCTCGTCGTCCTTCAGCTCGTGCTCGGTCTCGAGCCCAAGAAGGAGGACATCGACTGCGCACGGGCGGCGAACGCTCAGGTCCGCGACTCCAACGAAGACGACAAGTTCCTCCAACCCGCGGCCTACAACCTGGTGAGCATGTCCGAGCGTCTGGTCGACTTCGAATTCAAGAAGTTCGACGAGACCGCGGGCAAAGAGGGCATCGAGCGGCGCGAAGAGGTCAAGTTCACCGGAGACGGCAAGGACAAGAAGGTCGTCAAGGAGACCGTGCCTCAGCCGATCATGAACGCGATCGTCGATCGCGACGACTACGTGACGCGAATTCCGCCGGAGCGGGACCCAGTGCAGAACACGCTCTTGTATGCGTATCAGGCCGGGGACTACTTCTTCGTTTACGGCCAGTTCGACGAGGCGCGCAAACGCCTCACTCCGGTTTACGAACAGTATTGCGGCAAGAACGAGTGGGGCTTCAAGGCTTGGGAGAAGCTGGTCAGCATGGCCAACTTCGAAGGCGACTACGACGGCAGCCGCAAGCTCGTCGACGGGAAAGACTGTTCGTTCGACGAAGACTCGAAGCAGGCACGGGGGAGCATCACGAACCCGCTGAAGCAGGAGTACGCCTACAAGGACGCCGGCAAGGTTTTCGAAGAGGCGCAGAACCTCGACAAGGCCGGCAAAGTCGCCGAGGCCCAGCCGAAATACCGAACCGCTGCTGCGCTTTACAAAACCGCGCTCGAAGCGGCGCCGGGTCGCGCCGAGGCCCCGGAAGCGGCGATGAACGGCGCCTTTTCGTACAAGAAGGTCAGCGAGTACGACAAGGCGATCGCGATGTACGAGTTGTTCATCCGCGAATACGGGAGCGAGGCCAAGCTCGGACCTCTGCAGAAAGAGAACCCCGCGGAGTACGAGAAGCGCGTGAATTCGCTCAAGGACGCCTACAACGCTCTGGCGAACTCGTATGTGCTTTTCTTCGACTACCCCAAGGCGGCGAAGACGTTCGACCAAATCGCGAACATCCAGCACTTCGAGCCCGCGGACCGACGCCGTGCTTCGAAGCAGGCGCTGTTCCTCTACGCGAGCCTCGACGATTCGCGCAAGATGACCGAGACGCGCAAGGAGTTTGCGTCCCTCGGGGCTTCGAAGAAGGAGCTGGCGGAGGCCGACTTCACCATCGCCAACGCGCAGGTGAAGAAGTGGGACGAGTTCAGTGCAGACACTGGCGCGAACGCCGGCGCTCGACGCGTCGCTACCGCGGCGATGACGGGTTACTACACGAAGAACAAGAACAGCGGTGCCGCGGCTGAGTACGTGGTCGAGGCGGCCTACCTCGTCGCCAAGATGAAGGCAGCCGGCCGAGCGAACGACGAGAACAAATGGTGGAACAACACCATTTCCGCCTTCGAGTCCTACAAGCGCAGCGCTCCGAGCAAGGACGGGAAGAACTCCGCTCTTGGCTCTCGCTACGCGGATATGGCAGCGGAGGGCGAGTACACGATGCTCGACCGAGAGATCACGAACAAGTACGACCCGGCCCGGAATCACACCTACAAGGGCCGCGCGGACAAGATCGTCAACGTCAACTACAAGAAGCAAAAAGGCGAAGCGACGAAGTGGCACAAGAAGCTGCAGCACGTCATCGACGCCTACGTGTCGCCCAAGTGGTCGACAGTTGCCGTCGCGCGGCAGGGAACGATTTGGGACAAGCTTCGCACCGGTCTCTTCAACACCCGTGAGCCCGAGCTGATCCTGTTCGACGCCAAGCAGGAGAAGATCATCAACAAGGCGCTCAATAGCGACGATCCCGATCTGCTCGACTTGGCCGACAGAGTCCGAACTCAGGTCGAAGACGCCTGGCGCACCCGTCGCGATCGCGAGCTGGCCGATGCCGACGAGCTAATGGTCACGAGCTATGGCAACAGCATCGTGCTTTCGCGTCGGTTCAACATTTCGCACCCGATGGTCGTTCAGGCGATCCGTCGACTCGCGCTGATGACCGATCAGCTCGGCGAGCCGAAAATGAAGACCTATACCGACAAGGTGAAGGACCTGAACTACTCGCCCGGCTTGTTCCAGCGGATTCGGCCAGGACAGGTCAAGGCGCCGGACGCCAATGGCATGCCGGCACCGCTCCCGGTGTTCGTACAGTGAGGCAAGGGCGATGGGATTGAACAACAGATTCTTCCGTACACCCGAGCTTCTCGACGTGGCGGCGCGGCACCTGGGTAGCGCGACAGTGATCGTTCTGGCACTCGGGGCCACTGCTTGCGGCGCCCAAGCGGCGCAAGGTCCCGAGGTGCCCGGGGGAGCACAGGTCGAAACTCCCCCAACCGGCGGCCCGGGCGTCGTCACGACCGGGGAGGGGAATCAGTTTGCGCAAACTGACGCTCCGTCGAGTGGAGAATCGGCGTCGAATCGACCGTCGATGACCGCGCAAGCGAAGCAGGCGTACGACGCCGGTCTGTCGGCGTTCCAGTCCGGCGACCTCGAAGGCGCAAAAACCCAATTTTCCGCGGCGACCAGCGCGGATGCCAAAGCGTATCAGGCACATTTTTCGATGGGTGTCGTCAACGAGCGGCTCGGCGACCGGGCGGCGGCCCAGGCGTCCTATCGCAAGTCGATTTCCGTCGTGTCGGACTACGAGCCCGCCATCGTCGGCCTCGGCGTGCTGCTCGCTCGGTCGGGGTCGGTGAGCGAGGCCGAATCGCTTCTCGTCAAGCACCAGAGCCAGATGCCGAAGAGCGCTGCGGTCACGGCGGCACTCGCCGAGGTGAAGTCGATCCAAGGCGACAGCACCGCGGCGCAGAAGTTGGCACAGGATGCTCTCAAGAAGAATCCGAACTACCGGCCCGCGATGGTGACTTTGGCGCGAGATCACTATCGCAATCGTCGCCTCGATTTGGCGATGGAGGCGCTGAAGGGGATCCTCATCGGGTACGGGGAAGAAAACCCGCCGCGAGACGCCAACAACGCGGAGGCGCGTTTGTTGCGAGCTCTGATCTTGCGGGAGCGCGGCGAGCACGGTCCCGCGCAGGAAGAGTTCAAGAAGGCGCTGGCCCTCCGCGCGGATCTCGTCGAGGCCCGCATCAACCTTTCGCGGTACTTGCTCGAGGCGGGTAACGCGAAGGACGCCGCGCCGATGTTGGAAGCCGCGCTTCGCTACGACAAGGGAAACGTCATCGCGCGCTTGAACCTCGGAGATGCCTATCGGCTCCTCGGCAAGTCGGCTGAAGCCATGGCCATGCTCGAGTGGGTCATCAAGAAGGACTCTTCGCTCGCGCAAGCGCACTACAATCTCGGACTCCTCTATCTGTTTTCTCAGAACATCCCGGGAGTCACGAAAGAGAAGGCCCTAGACAGGGCCATCGCCCAGCTCGAACTGTTCAAGTCGAAGCGGCCTCGCCCGAAACCCGGGGAACCCGACGACACGGACGAGCTCATCACCCGGGCAAAGACTCAGAAGGCCATCCTCGCCGCGGAGAAAGCTACGCCACCACCTCCGGCGGCACCACCACCCGCGGCGGCACCGGCGGCTGAAGGAGGCAAGACATGAGAATTCAAGTGTTGATGGCAGCTGTCGCGCTGGCGCTCCCGCTCCTTCGTGCCCAGGCCGCTCACGCGCAAAAGAGCCGGGTCGTGACGATCAGCGAGGTCACCATCGTCGGACGCGTGCAGAAGCCGATCGCGGCTGTCGACGTCGCTCGGATCCAACCAAAGCTCACCTTGGCGGAGCTTCGTCAGCCGTTCCTCGATCGCATCGAAAAAGCGATTCGCAGCGATCCATTCTGAATCCGAGCCGTGTGGTACGCCGCTAGCGCGGCACTGGCGGGTGCTGCTTGCATCTACGCGAGTGTGATTCGGCTGCAGCGGGTGCGGCGGTTGCGGGACCATGCGGCCGAGAAACTTTACGCCTCGGTCAATCGACCGAGCCGTGAACGGCTGCTCGCTCTCGTAGCCACGCATTCGACCGACTCGGTCACCGTGAAGCTCGTGCGGGGCGCGCTCGAGGCGAAGACACGGGATCACGCGGTCGCGGAGCTCAACGAAGTCTTGACCGAGGTCGGAGGCGAGCTCGATCGCGGGGCGCAGGTCCCGAAATCTGCCGCGCGAATCGCGCTGGCGAGTTCGGCAGTTCTGGCCGTCGTTGGCATTGCCCAGGGCCTGCCCCGAGGCGCCGGGTCGCTCGTCGAGCCGATGGTCGCCCTCGGCATCGGCATTGCCGGCGCGCTCACGTGTGCCCAGTTGGGCCGCTCGAGCGAGCGCGCGAGTCGGCGCCAGAAGGACGCGATTAACGGCATCGTGCGAATGACGATGAATGTCGTCCCGGGTGGTGATGGGCCGGAGCTCGCGCGTGGTCGGCTCACAATCGGATGACGCGTGGCGTCATTTTGGCGACCTGGCGGAGATTTGGACGAAACCCTGAAATATTCTGGCGGTATGCAGCGCCTCGTCTGGACCCGCCGAGCCCGGGCGGCTACGCTGGCGACAACGAATTTTCCGGCCCGGGAACTTCTCGGATCGGGCAATGTCTCACCCCCACGCGGACCCTTTCTGGGTCCGTGGGAGGACCCGCGATGACGCAGCAGCAACCCCAGCAGGCAGGCCAAGGTAATCGGCCCGGGCAGATGACCGCGGTGATGCGGGCGGTCATGGCGACCGGCCCCAAGGTGCTGCGCATTGGTCTGGTGCAGAGCGGTCGCGTTCTCGAAGAACGAATCATCAAGCAGCGAACTCACGTCACTGCCGGGCCGAGCGAGAAGAACATGTTCGTCGTGGCGGCGTCGACGCTGCCGGGCACCTTCCGACTTTTCGAGCTCGTGGGGAACGACTACTGCTTGAACTTCGTTGACGGTATGGACGGGCGCGTCGCGCTGCCGACCGGAATTTCAGAGCTGTCGGTTCTCAAGGGACAGGCGCGTCGCACTCCGCAGGGCGCCTACCAGATCCGGCTGACCGAGGATTCGCGTGGAAAGGTCGTGGTCGGTGACACGACGTTCCTCTTTCAGTTCGTCGCGCCGCCACCGGTCCAGCCGAAACCGCAGCTGCCGGTTTCGGTCACGCGGGGAGCGTCCAACATCGATTGGACGACGACGATGATCGCGGCGTTGTCCTTCTTGCTCCACTTCATGATGATTGGCGCCATCTATTCCGACTGGCTCGATCCGATTGTGGACGACGAAGTCAACATCGCCGGTCTGCTCGACTCGGTAAAAGCGCTGCCACCGCCCCCGACCCTCGACCAACCGGAACCGACCGAGACCGAAGCGACGGACGAGGGCGAAGAGGAAGCGGCGGAGGAAGAGTCCACGGGCAAACAGGCCAACAACCAACCGGCCGGTGCCATGTCGACGCAGCAAAAGGCTGCTCTGACCCGCGAGCTCGACGACCTGAAGATGGCCATGATCGGTGCCCTCAGCGGCGAAGGGCCGGCTCTCGCCGGCGTTTTGACGAAAGACGGCGTGCCGATGAGCTCGCTCGACGCTGCGGCGGCGAGCGGCAAAGGCGTGTCGAGCGCCGGCGGGTTGAGTCTCGCGGGTGGCGGCGGGCCGTTGAAGCCGGGCGCCGGCGGCTCCGGCCTCAAGAACATCGGTAAGACCGGCAAGGGCGCGGGCGGCACCGGCAAGAAGGTCGCGACGAAGGGGCCACGAGGAACCGCTGCTGTCGGTGGCGCAGCGGTCAGCGGCGGCGCCGTCCCGGGCGCGGCCGGCGTCGTGGCTCGACTCCGTGGACGCTTTCGCGCTTGCTACATGCGAGAGCTGGCGAGCAACCCCGATGCGCGGGGCACGGTGCGGCTGACGATTCGTGTCGGTCCGAGTGGCGCGGTCCAAGGGGTGAGCGCATCGGCGAGCGGCAACTTGGGTTCGGCCGTGGGGTGCATTCAATCTCGCGCCTCGGGCGCGCGCTTCAAGCCCCCAGAGGGCGGTAGCGCGGTCGTCGTCGTGCCCGTCACCCTGATTCCGCAGAACTGACGCCGGTTGGCTGGAGCGGTGACATCCGGCCACTAAATTCGAGGTCGAACCCGGCCGCTGAAGGGTGCGGACGGGGGTTTGAATCGTCTCTGAATGACTCGGTTCAGGCCCGCATCCAATGCAGCGAGGAGTGATCTGCCCCTGGTCGCTCCCCCGCCCCGCCGAAATATTCACTGACCCCTTGAAATCTTTGAGGAATTCGAGTGATGACTTACGTTGACACCCCAGATCGCGGTTTCTATACTCCCGTCCCGCGTCCCGAGGAGGGCCTTTAGTCATGCGAGCGAAACAAGTTGGGTGGGTTGTGGCCGGTGCTTTTGTCGCTATCGGCGCGACCATCGGAATTGCCGGCGCGCAGCAGGGCGAGGGTGCCGGCCCGCCGGCAGACGTCGGCACTCAGCGCGACGTCAACATGACCCCGCAGCAAATGGTCGGACAAGCGCAAGGGATCGTTTCGAAAATGAGCGCCGACAAGGCGCAGGTGCAAAAGATGCTGACGTCGGCGCGCGAGACGAACGACGTGGTCAAGCAGCTTTGCCTCGACGAGAAGTTGAGCGAAATCGGCTCCGTCAAGACCTCCGCGGAGAAGCGCGTTCAAGAAATCACTCGAGAAGCTGGTCGCGCCGCAGACGACAAAGGTGCTGAAGACAAGCTGCGGCATGCGTTCACCGTCATGAAGGTCCTCGAAGACCGCGCTGCGGCACTTGTCACCGAGGCCAGGCAGTGTATTGGGGAGGAGACGGGTGAGATTGGCGAGAGCAGTGTGACAGTCGAAGTCGACCCGAACATGACTCCCGGAGATCCTTCCGAATTCCCACGGGGCGAGGAGAACAACACTCCTCCCATCCTTAGTAGTCCGGTCCAGTAATCAAGTGGTCTGAAGCAGGGGCGAAGGCCGAACAACAATGAAGGCGCGCGCGCTAACTGCCGCAGTGTTTGCGGCAACGACACTTTTCTCGGCGGTGACGTACGCCCAGGCCGAAGGCCAGGGTGTCAACGCCGGTGGCATCGTTTTGCACCCAGGAATCGCGGGTGAGTTCGGGTACGACTCGAACTACTTCCAACGCTCCGATGACGAGGGGACGCCGACCGTTCAAGACGAACCGGTGATTGACGTTCTCCGGTTCCGGTTGACGCCTTCGTTGTCGCTCGAAACCGCAGCCGAGCAACCGGGTGGGGCTCCACCAAAGGCCACGATCTCCGCGTCATTGTCGGCGAGCTACAACGAGTTCATCCCGCTCGACTCGGCCACGTCCGACGAGGTGCGTGACCAACGCCACGTCAGCGCTGCTGCCGGGTTCAATCTCGATGTTCTGCCGAAGGGTGAGTACGGCGTCGATTTCCTCGCGAACTTCGTCCGGCTCATCGAACCATCGAACAGTCCGGACACGAGCAACGCTTTCGATCGCGATACGCTTCGGTTCGGGGCAGGGTTCAATTGGCGGCCCGGGGGCGGTCTGTTCAACTGGCGCCTCGGATACGAAGGTCGCGTCACCTTCTTCGAGAAGAACGCCTTCGAAGCGTTCAACAACGTCGAGCACTACGCGAAGACCCGTGGTCGCTGGCGCTTCTTGCCGCGTACTGCGTTGATGTTCGACGCCGAGTACGGGTTCATCAACTACACGAACGCGTCGACTCAAGCCGACTCGAACCCCGTGCGCGCCAAGGTGGGGCTGAACGGTCTCATCACGTATCACATGGCGTTGCTCGCCATGGTCGGCTGGGGTGCGAGCTTCTACGAAGGTGCTGGCCCCGAGTACGACAGCTTGCTCGCGCAGGTCGAACTCAAGTGGTTCCTCCAGCCCAAGCCGACCCTCGAGTCGACCTCGGCCCCCGTGGGCCTGTCGTCCGTCGCCGTCGGTTTCACTCGTGACTTCATCAACAGTTATTTGGCGAACTACTTCACGCGCAACCGAGCGTACTTGGGCCTCGACTACCTGATCGCAGGCCGAGTCGTGGTCGGCGCCGACGTGGGTTATTCGCGCATCGATCATCCGGCGAGCTTCCGCGGTCCGGGACTCGAGGAAGATCGGGTCGACGTTCTCGGACTCATCGAGTACCTCGTGACCCAGAGCGTGGCTCTCACGCTGACGGGTCGCTACGACGCGAGCCTCGGTGAGAACCTGATCGAGACCGCGCCCGGAAGCGGTGCGTTCGACAACATCGAATACCAGCGATTCCAGATCTTCCTGGGCGCTCGCTGGTTCCTCTGAGCTTGATTCGGCGTCTCGCGCTCCACGTCTGGTGTGCGCTCTACTTTCGGGGTGGCGCCGTCTGGATGGCTGTTGGCGCGCTGTGTCTCATGGGCGCGGTTGGAATCGGCGGCTGTGCCCCGCGTCCCGACAACGATCGGGTGAATCTCCCGCCACCGGTCGAGAGCACGGCGGTAGGCGCCGGGGATCTGTTCACACTTCAGGTCGTCGGAGAAAAAGATCTTCCTCAGGATTATCAGGTAGCCCCGGACGGTACTGTGGATCTGCCGTTCGTGGGGCGGTTGGAAGTGAAGGGCCTCGAGCCGCAGGAGATCGCAGGTCTCGTCAAAAAAGAGCTCATCGCTCGCGAGATTCTCACCGAGCCCGACGTCATCGTGAGCGTGACAGACTACCGCAGCCGCAAAGTCACGGTGCTCGGTCAGGTCCAGAAGCCCGGGAGCTTCCCGCACACCGCCGGGCTGTCGCTGCTCCAGGCCATCAGCCTTGCTGGAGGTTTCACGTCGATCGCCAATCTCGATCGGGTGAACCTCACGCGGGTCAAGCCGAGCGGTGGCGCCACGACGGTCGTGCTCAGCGCCAACGCGATCATGGAGGGAAAGTCCGTAGACTTCCCGTTACAAGCCGAGGATCGCATCTACGTGTACGAACGGATCTTTTAGCTATCGCCCGTCCGCGTCGACGACGACGTCGTCGTCGGGTGACGCGGGCCCATCCGGATTGGCGCCGGCGGGCGGCACACTGCCGGGAGGCTCGGGTGCGGTTGGGGGAGCGGGCGGGTTTCGGGGAGCCGGCGGCGCGCTCGGAGGAGGCGCCGGACCGGGTTCCGCGCATCCATCGGAATCTTCGATTCCATCGCCATCACGATC
>JAJDAH010000164.1 GCA_029261965.1 Polyangiaceae bacterium | reverse complement strand
CGGTCGCCGTTTTATCCGTATATCCAGATCATCGGTATTCTGTCCGCGTTCTTTCTGTTCGCGCAGATGGGCTGGTTGCCGCAAGTTTTCACCTTCGGGCTCATCGGTTTCGCGCTGGTTTGGTACTTCCGGTACGGCAAGGTCAGGGTTGCGCGCCCCGGTGCGGTCTTGCACGTGTTCGAACGACTCGGACGCGATCGCACGGCGGAGCTCGACACGGAGTTTCGCGGCATCATGAAAGAGAAGGGCAGTCGCCTGGCGGATCTTTTCGAGGATGTCGTGACACGCGCCGTGGTGCTCGACGCGGGCTCCGGAGCGAGCTTCGAAGGCGTGACCCGAAGTGCCGCTGGGGCGTTGGCGCCCTACCTCCCGGAGGACGCGGACTGGGTCTACGACGAGTTCCTCGAGGGGACTCGGGTGGGTGCGACCCCGGTGGCCAAGGGAATCGCGTTGCCTCACTGTCGGCACCAGAGCCTCGATCAGCCGCAGTTGGTCGTGGTGCGATCGGTCGAAGGGATCAAGGTGGACGCTACGGATTCGGCGTGGGGGGATCACTCTCCGGACGAGCCCATCCACGCGTTGTTTTTTCTGGCCAGTCCCGAGAGCGAACCCGGCAGACACTTGCGCCTACTCGCGAGCCTCGCCGCGAATGCGGAGGACGAGAGGTTCATGGGTCGATGGTTGGCCGCCGAAGGCAATCAGGAAATCAGGCAGCTCTTGCTGGCGCGGGGCGATGATCGGAATCCGGAGGCGGATGACGGCGCGCCGCCATCGTCCGGCGTCGTCCAACTCGACGAATAGCCCCGGGGCCGTCTCAGGCGGTGTGCTAAACGACGGCGGTGTCCGACGACGCAGAGCTTCTCGAAGCGTGGCGGTCCGGCGACCGCGCGAGCGGCGAGCGCCTCATCGAGCGCCACTACGAGTCGGTCTTGCGCTTCTTTCGCACGAAGTCCGGCGAAGACGCCGATGACCTCGTTCAACGTACTTTCCTCCGTTGTGCAGAACCGAAGAATCGCTATCGAGGTGATTCGAGCTTCCGAGCTTTCCTGTTCGGGATCGCGCGCAACGTTCTATACGAGTACATTCGATCGCGAGTTCGCGATCGCAAGGTCGATCCCGATTTTGGTGTGAGCTCAGTGCTCGATCTGAACCCGCGGGCGTCGACGATCGCTTTCCGCAAAGCCGAGCAGCAACTGTTGGTGCAGGCGCTGCAGCGTGTGCCTATCGAGATCCAGATGGCCATCGAGCTCTACTACTGGGAGGAGCTGTCGATCG
The DNA here is from genome assembly GCA_029261965.1 of Polyangiaceae bacterium. Taxonomy (GTDB): domain Bacteria; phylum Myxococcota_A; class Polyangia; order Polyangiales; family Polyangiaceae; genus JAJDAH01. The sequence goes on along the minus strand of JAJDAH010000164.1, from coordinate 24,172 downwards.
ACGAGCTGGCTCAGGCGCTCGCCGTGCCGCCGGGCACCATCAAGAGCCGACTGCACCGTGGGCGGCAGCTGCTGCGTGAAGCGATGGAGAACATGCCTCCAGAGTCTGCTCCGCATAGCGCCAGGACGCTGCTTGCTCAGTGGATCGCCGACATGCGAGATCATCTTCCCGGCGATTCCGACCCTCCCGACCCGCCCGGCTAGGGGACTGGCTGGGGGGGGGAGAAGAACCACCGAGCCCGCCTGGTGCATTTTTCTCGATTTCTTCTGAACCGATCGCGGCGACCCGTCACTTGCCAGTTGTCCGGCCGATTCGTCCGGCCGAAACCAGGAGAAAGTGACCATGTCGTTCGAAAAAACCTTTTCTTTTACACTCTCGAGCACGCTGGCCCTCGCGATGTCGGCTTGTGGCGGGAGCTCGGGAACGACGGCGGCAGATGGCTCCGATGGCAATGGCAGCGCGGGAGCCGCGGGGTCGAGCTCGGGAACTGGCGGTGGCCAAGTCGGTGCGACCGGTGGCGCGTCGGGCAGCGGCGGTGCCGGGACGGGTGGAGCGTCCGCTGGCGGCGCTCCAGGTACCGGCGGCACGTCGACCGGCACCGGTGGCGCTACCGGCGGTTCCGCCGGAATGGCCGGCATGGCCGGTTCGGCCGGGGTGGGCATGGCGGGCGCCGGCGGCAGCCCGAGCATGTGCCGTCTTGGCTACACGGGACCGACTTGCAGCGAATGCGCTTTGGGTTTCGAGGACGTCAACGGTGCTTGCGTCGACGTTTGCGACGACTTCTGCGAACGCGGCGCGTGCAGCCACGATACCGCGGGTGATGCGGTGTGTGCATGCGACGAGGGGTACGACGGCGCAGAGTGCGACCAGTGCGCCAGCGGCTACGTGCCGCAACCCGTCCTGATCGGCAGTCCGATCCTCTGCGCCCTCGACGAGCCCCCGACCGACAACATGGTCGTCTGGCTCGACGCCGACGACGACGATTCGTTCACCATCGTCGACGGCAAAGTGGACGAGTGGTACAGCCGCACGATGGACATTGTCCCCTTCGGCGACGGTGCCCAACCCGCCTCGCGCCCGGTGCGGCAGAAGCTGCCCAACGAGCGAGCGTGGGTGCACTTCGACGGTGTCGACGATCGATTGCGCAAGATCGTGAGCCTGCAGCAGCCCAACTATCAGATTTTCATCGTCGCTCAGGCGAGCAACGGATCGACGGAGACCCTGCTCAGTGGCGTGAGCACGGTGACCGACTTTCCACAGTTGAGCGTCACGTCGTCGTCATCCGGTACGGCTTTCCGAGCCGCGCATTTCACGCCGGGCACGTTCATCTCGGACAACGTCACGGTGTCCATCCCGACGTCCGTTCCTTTCTACGGGGAGGTCCGACGCAACGGGAGCGCGCTCCTGGCGAACTTCCGCGTGTGGAACGGCACGAGCTACGAAAGCGATGCGCCGCTCGACAGTCCGACCTTCAGTGACACGACCCTGCTCCAGGTCGGCAGCGTCGCTACGACAGGCGACTTGCCTCTCGACGGCAGGATCGGTGAGATCATCGTGTACGCGGGCCCCGCCGCTCTCGCCGACGCGGACAAGGTTCGCGACTACCTGAAAGCGAAGTGGCGGCTCTGAGACTCTTCCACTGAGCGGGGCGGCAGCTCCGGACCCTCGTTGGGGTCCGGAGTTTTCGCTTTTGCGGCAACTGGGTCATAAACGGGGCCTTGGGAGCCACTGCGAACAAGAGGCCGGGCGACGTGCTCGATTCGTGCATGCGGGCGGCTCGGCCCGAAGGCCCGGGCCGGTCTTCTCTCGAGCAACGCCTTGCGATCGCCAGCATCCTCTCTGCGTCGAGCGCCGAACCCGAGCGGCCGCGTCTGGGGCGGCTGGAAGTGCAATCACGGCTGGGCGGCGGCGCGATGGGTGTGGTTTATCGGGCCTACGATCCGAACCTGCAGCGACTGGTCGCCGTCAAACTCCTGCGTGGTTGGACCCAGAGGGCGGAGCGGGTTCACATCGCCGACGAAGCCCGATCGCTCGCGAAGCTGAGTCACCCCAACGTCGTCGCGGTCTACGACATCGTGGACGATCCCGAGGGCCTGTACTTCACGATGGAGTACGTGGCCGGGATGACGCTCCGGGCCTGGCTCGACGCGCATCCCGAAGCGAGCTGGCGGGAAATCCTCGACTGGTTCGTGCAAGCTGGGCGCGGGCTCGCCGCAGCTCACGGCGCCGGAGTCGTACACCGCGATTTCAAACCCGAAAACGTGCTCGTGGGCGAGGACGGCCGTGTGCGAGTCGTCGACTTCGGCCTCGCCCTTGGCGATCTCGGCGACGACTCCGCGCCCGCGAGCGTGGCCGGCACTCCGTACTACATGTCACCGGAGACACGCACGGGGCACGCCGCGACCGCGTCGAGTGACCAGTACAGCTACTGCCGAGCACTTCACGACGCCATGGCCGGCAAGGACGTGCCGGCTTCCGTGCAGAGCGCGGTCGAGCGAGGGCTGCAGAGCGAGCCGGCGGAGCGGCACTCGGCGCTGGCGGACTTGCTGACACATCTCGCAGCGGCTCTGACGACGAGCGAGGAGCAGCGTCCGCGAGTGCTTCTGCTCGAGCGGATGGAGCGGTTGTGGCTACGCGGTGTGCTCGAGCGTTCGCTCGGAGAAGGCGGCGCCGTCGACCTCGAGCTCCGGAGCGCCCCCCACCTCGTCAATCCCCCATGGAAGAGCTGGGGCATCGAGCCCGGATCCGAGCGGCCGACGACGACTCGTCAGCTCAGCCACATTCTGAACGAGACCAACGGTTCGCTGTTGATCGTCGGTCCACCGGGCTCCGGAAAAACGACGTCGCTCCTGCTCCTGGCGCGCGACCTCTGGCGCACGGCGACTATGAACCCCGAAGCGCCGGCTCCCGTCGTGTTGAGCTTGAGCACTTATCGGCCTCAGAACCGCGCAGCACGTTCGCCTAGCGATCACTTCACGGGTTGGATCGTCGACGAGTTGGTGACGAAGTACGGACTGCCGCGACCGACGGTGCGGCGCTGGTTCGATCAGGCGGGCATCGTGCTCATGCTCGACGGTCTCGACGAAACCGATTCCGCGCTCCGCGCCGACGTCGTCGAGACGCTGAACCATTTTCGTGGCGCTCACCCGCTGTTCATGGTGGTGACCTCCCGGGATTCCGAATACGAGGCGCTCCCGACGAGGCTGACTTTCGGCGGCGCGGTGCAGGTTCAGCCGCTGGACGACGCCGGGATTCTGGATCTGGTGGAAGAACGGCGAGCGCGCCATCTGATGGACCAACTCTCGCGGGAAGACACGATGCGCGAGCACCTCAGAAATCCGCTCCTTTTGACGCTGTACGCGAGCGGAGACGGCATCGGCGAGGTGGAGGGCACTCCAGGGTGGGCGCGCGCGTACGAGCGATACGTGGAAACCTCGTTCGCCGCGAAGGCGTCGCCTGAGGAACGCCAGAAGCTCGAGGAGCAGCTCGGTTGGCTGGCTCGCGCCATGCGCCGACGCAATACCTCGGACCTATGGCTGGAACGGCTCAGCTTCGCCTGGCTGGATGCACCCTGGGAGCGAGCGATCGCCTATTCGGTGGGTGTTTCGCTCGTCTTTCTTTTCGGTGTCGGATTGAACGTCGCGCAGGTGCCGCTCACTCACGCCCCGATTTCCACCGGACTGATCTTCGGTATCGGAGTTTCCGTCAGCTCCTTCGCCTACACACGTGGTCACATCGTTCCCGTGGAGCGGCTTCGGTGGTCGTGGCGTCGTGCGCTGCGCTTGCTGCCGGTCACCACGGTCTGCGCATCCGTCATCGGGTTGGTCGAATCCATGAGGGCGAACTTCACCGCGAACATGGTAGGCGCGGCGATGACTGGCGCGCTTCTCGCCCTCGTGTTCGCGCTCGAACCGGGGGAACGGGCCGCGAAGGTGCGGCCGAACGCTGGCCTTCGGCAGTCCCTGAGGAACGCGCTGCGAGTTTCTTTCGGTTTCGGAGTTCCTTTTGGTCTCGCTTTCGGCCTGGTCTTCCAGCCTCACGTGCTCCGACCTTTAGCGGTCATCGACAACGAGTACACCGGGAATCCGGCGCTCATCGTCGGCACGGCGGTTGGCCTGTTCGCGTTTACGGCGCTGTTTCTGATCTACGGTGGGTTCACGGTGATCATGCACTGGGTGCTCCGCGCCTGGCTCGCGTGGCGGACGCCGCTGCCGATCGACATGGAGGGCATGCTCGACCGAGCCGTCGATCTCGGCCTCATGCGCAGGATCGGCGGCGGCTACGTTTTTTTGCATCGCACGCTGCTCGGCTATTTCGCCGATCGCCCCGATCGCCCGGGTGCCTGATTCGAAAAGTCCCTCGGTGAGCGTTGGTTCGCCGACTCGAATATTGGCCACGGATGCTGGTACTTCGACGGGCGCGCCCGATCGAGATAGCGTGGGGCTTCGATGAAGTTTCTCACGTCCGAGATCATGGCGATCGTCCAGGAGCGCGAGGTTCGGCGGAACCTGCGCGCGCTGTTCAAATACGTCGCGGTTCTGGCTGTAGTGGTGGTGATCAATACGGTCATCTTCCACATGCTCATGATCTACGAAGGGCAGGAGCATTCTTGGCTGACGGGTCTCTATTGGACGCTGACCGTGATGAGCACGCTCGGTTTCGGCGACATCACGTTTCACAGCGACCTCGGGCGTCTCTTCAGCATGCTCGTGCTCCTGTCGGGCATCGTGCTTTTGCTCATCGTGCTTCCGTTTGCGTTCATCCGGTACTTTTATGCCCCGTGGCTCGAGGCGCAGCTCCGACTCAAGGCACCGCGTTCCTTACCGGAAGAGACGGAGGGGCACGTGATTCTGTGCGAGCTGGATCCCGTGGCCGAATCGTTGATTGAACACTTCGACGTGCTGGGCACTCCGTACGTCGTCATCGACCCAGACGCGGCCCGAGCGGTGGAGAGGTTCGGCGACGGGTACAAGATGATGACCGGGCCCCTCGACAGCGTGAACACGTGGATCGCCGCTAGAGCCAGCAAAGCCCAGCTCATCGTGACCAATCTCGCTGATGCCAAAAACGCCAGCGTGACGATCACCGTCCGTGAAGTCGCTCCGGACGTCCCAATCATGGCGCTTGTGGATGACAAGGACGCCGTGGACATCCTCGAGCTGAGCGGAGCGACAGAGGTCGTGCCGGTCAAGCACCGGCTCGGCGAACAACTCGCCAGTCGGGTCAGCGTGGGAAAGGTTGGTGTGCACGAGGTCGGCCGCATCGGCGACCTCCGAATCGCCGAGTTCCCCGTGCACAACACTGCGCTCGTCGGCCGCAAGATCAAGGACACACACATCCGCGAGATGACCGGATTGAGTATCGTGGGCTACTGGGAACGCGGCAAGCTCCTGCCGGCGCGTCCGGACGCCGAGTTCTCCGAGTACAGCGTCGCCGTGGTGGTCGGAGCCGACGACCAGGTTCAGTCGCTGGTTGCGATGCTCAGCATTTACGAGGCTCACGACAAAGCCGTCGTCGTGATTGGCGGCGGCAAGGTCGGTCGCGCCGCGATAAGGGCGCTCAAGGAGCGCGGCGCGACCGTGCACGTCATCGAGGAAGAAGAGTCGCTACGGCCGGTGCTCGAGAAGATCGCCGACCGAGTGATCATCGGAGACGCGGCGGACATCGAGATCATGCAAGCCGCGGGAATCGAACACGCTCCCTCGGTCGTGCTCTCGACTCACGACGATTCGGTCAACGTCTACCTCGCCGTTTATTCACGCCGGCTGAACCCCGATGCCTACATCGTCAGCCGGATGCAACACGCGCGAACGCTCGAGACGCTGCATCGCGCTGGCGCGAATTCGGTGCTCGGCATCAGTTCGCTCGGTGCCGCTACCGTGCTCAGCGTACTGCAGAACCGCGAGCTTTGTTTCATCGGCGAGCGCATCGAGGTGTTCATCATCGAAGTTCCCGAAGGCCTCGTCGGCAAGACGCTGGCGCAGGCCGGCATCGGCGCTCAGACGGGGATGAACGTCATCGGCTTACGGAGCGGCGACGGGTCGACGCGGCCCGTCAACGCGGCCACGGAGCTCGTCTCGAGCGTGGGGATGGTCGTGTTGGGTACGAAGGAGCAACGCCAAGAGTTCGCGAGCGTCTACGGCGTAGGAAGCTGATTCGCCCGGCCTTTCCGGTCGGGGAGACGGTTAGGTCTTCGCCCACCTTCTCGACGTGGCGATCTTTCCGTTCTAGCACTGGCTCCACACTCGAATCCTGCTGCATTCGGAGGCATCGCGAATGAAACCCGTCACACTTCTCGTCGGCACTCGCAAAGGGGCGTGGATTCTCCGGTCCGACTCTTCGCGCGAGCAATTCGAACTCTCCGGTCCCCATCGCCTCGGCGAGATGGTCCATCACTTCGTTCAGGATCCGCGGGACGGAGGAACGCTTTTGATGGCCACGCGCACTGGTCACCTGGGGCCGACGGTTCTCCGATCCTCCGACGGCGGTCGAACCTGGATCGAGGCGTCGAAGCCCCCGGCGTTCGACAAGGCGACCGACGGGGAGCGAACGAGATCCGTCGACCACGTCTTCTGGCTCACGGCAGGCCATCCAGGACAGGCGGGAACGTGGTACGCGGGGACGTCGCCACAGGGTTTGTTTCGATCTATCGACGGCGGGGACACCTGGCAGGGGGTCCGAGGGCTCAACAACCACCCCGACCTCGACACTTGGACGGGGGGGGAGAAGGACGGGACTCCCGACGGCCCGAAGCTTCATTCCGTGCTCGTCGATCCTCGCGACCCTGAGCGGCTGTACTTCGGAATGTCGAGCGGCGGCACGTTCGAAAGCCGGGATGCTGGGGAAACCTGGCGACCCCTGAATCGAGGGGTTGCGATGGATTTCGCGCCGCCTGGTGACTATGAATTCGGTCACGACCCGCACTGCGTCGTGCAACACCCTGCGGACCCCGACAGGCTCTACCAGCAGAACCACTGCGGCATCTATCGCCTCGATCGACCGTCCGATACCTGGGTGCGCATTGGCGACAACATGCCGAAAGATGTCGGGGACATCGGCTTTCCCATCGTCGCGCATCCCCGAGATCCGGACACGGTATGGGTCTTCCCGATGGACGGCACCAGCGTTTGGCCCCGGACCACCGTGGGAGGCAAACCCGCGGTTTTCCGTACGAGCGATGCCGGCGCGACATGGGTGCGTCAGGCTCGTGGGTTTCCCTCGGACCAGGCGTGGTGGACGGTCATGCGTCAAGCCATGAGCGCCGACCGTGGCGAGCCGGTCGGCTTGTACCTCGGCACGACTCAAGGAGAGATTTGGGCGAGTGTGGACGCGGGTGATACGTGGCGTTGCCTCGTTCGCCACCTCCCGCGCATCTTCTCGCTAGAGGTCGCATGATTCGCGTCAACATCCCGTCACATCTGGACAGCTACACCGGCGGCGAGCGCGATCTCGGTGCGGAGGGTAAGACACTCGCCGAGATCCTCAGCCATCTCGACGAGCGTTTTCCGGGGATCCGCTTTCGAATCATCGACGAGCAGGACCAGCTCCGGGCTCACATCAAGCTATTCATCAACCAAGACATGGCGACGACACTGGAAGACGTCGTCGGCGAAGAAGACGTGGTGACGGTGACCGCGGCCCTGAGCGGGGGTTAGTTAGTCGTCGCGGAGACTATCTCGAATTGCATCGGCGACCCAACCTGTGAAGCGGCGCTGAGGTGTGGAATCGAGCGCGCCGAGTGTGACTCCACAGACGTACGTCGCCGGGGCCTCGGCCAGATCCGCCACCGCACTGAGCGATCGAACCGGCTAAGGGGCGGTGCAGGCGCAGCCGGCAACTTGACCGCACTCGCGAGCGACGCATGTCGCGCACTCCGGGGTGGCGCGCGCGTACGCCACCGCGCCCACCGTTTGAAGCTCGGGCTGACACTGGGCGGTGCAGTGGATGACTCTGCACCGCATGAGCTCGTTGAACGCGGTCGAGGCTTCGGGGCAACCTTCGAGCCAGCATCGTTGAGCGTCGAGCCCGAATGCGGTGACGTCTCGCATTGGTTCCCATGCGTCGAGAAAACAAGCATCCAGCCCGTCGCAATCGAGGCGGCCCTGGCCAACGACGCCGGAGCCCGGTCCGGTGCACTCTTCGGCCCCGCGGGCCATACGCTCGCCCGACTCCGCGACGTAAGCCGCGGAAAACGAGCACATCTCGTCGGAGAATCCCGAAATCCCCTGCCAATGATGATCGCTCGTGGGGTTGTCGTACTCGCATTCGAACTCGATGGCGTCTCCGGCATCCAGGTGGGCTTCGGCGAACGTTTCGGTCGGCATCTCGCGTGTGAGCCCCTCGTAAAAGAGGGTTCGTTCTTCGCCGCGCAACATCCAGGCTCGAAACCGGCGTCCGCGATCGTGAAAATGGCCGTTGCCGAGGATCAGGGTCATCGGCTCGGGGGCACGGCAACGCATCTTCGCGGTCGCGGCGGACCGTGGGGGGACCGAGATTGCCCAGTTGTAGAAGTGCAGGATGCCGGCTCGGGCTTCGAGCGGTGCGTCGAGCTGAAAGAGATCGAGTCGGGCTCCGGTCGCAACGCGCTCGCTCGTGGAGTTGAGCACGTGGTATTCCGCGAGCACGACGGCGCCACCGGGAAGGTCGAGCGCGACCCCCGGTGGGAACTCGAGCACGGCGTCTCCGGGCTGCGCACCCAACAGCACACTCGTGGCCGATTCGTGAACCGATTCGTTGCTCTCGCAATTGGTGATGATCTGATCGGTGTCGACGTCTGCCGCGGTGAGTGTCGTGGCGAAGATCAAGAGGTGGTGCGAAGAGTCGCGCAGAGAGTGAGAAAAGCTCGCCGCCAGTATCCCGTCCGAAGGGACGACGGAGTATCGACAAAGCGTGTCCTCGACGCCGGGATCCACGCTGGTTTCGAAAGAAATCGTGAGTGCAGGCTCCGCCTCGGGCACGTTCGTCGCGGGCTCGTGCTTCGTGCTCCCGCACCCGAGCAGCAGCGCCACGAGCGCAGTGGCGAGGCCGTGCCGGCCGGCCCGACGCACGGCGGCCGCGCCCAGCACTACAAGCAGGCGATCGCCGTGTCCCAAACCCACTTACCCCCGGCGCACGAGGCGATGATCGGAAAACCCGTCGAGCATGCGCCGTAGCTGCAGCGGACAGCGTCGCCGACATTGCACTCGGTGCCAGGGTTCGGCGCGATGTGCGGACAAGGCGGTGCTGGCGCCGTGGCGCATCGCCAGGCCGGTGGCGGCGGGCTGCATGGGCCGGGGCACACGGTACAAAGGCAGATCTCGCCAGCCGGGTACGTGCACGTGAGGCCCTCCATGCCGCAGACGATGTCGGAGCCGGTGGAGATCGGCGCCGTCATTGGGCACGAGCCCGGTGGTGGGTCCGGGCAGTTGCCTGACTGCGCCGGTTGAAACGTGCCCGCGTTGCAGTTGAAGAGCGCGCGGCAGGCGGGGTCGACGCTCGAGCCGTACCCGCACAGGATGCCCTGAGGTTTGCAGTCGTCCCCGGCTAGCGGTTGATTCTCTGGGCATCCTGAAGTGTCTCCACCCATCCCGGCGGAGCCAGCCATGCCGCCGCTGCCGCCGGTTCCGGGAGCACCGCCGGTTCCGGGAGCACCGCCGGTTCCAGGAGCACCGCCGGTTCCAGGAGCACCGCCGGTGCTCGGCCCGCCGCCGCTTGCTGGCGCCCCGCCGGATCCCCCGCTGCCTCCAACGCCCGCGCCGCCGCCGCCGCTGCCGCCTGCGGCGCCGATGCCGGCGCTACCCCCGGTGCTCGGACCGCCACCTGTACCGGGAGCGCCCCCGGTGTTGGAGCCGCCGCCGGATGAAGGCGCGCCGCCGGATGAAACGCCACCGCCGCTGCCGCTGGCGCCTGAATCCCTACCTGCATCGGCGTCGTTGCCCGACGAATCGAACGTGCTCCCGCCGCACGCCGATAGGACGAGCACATTGGCTACCGCGAGCATCAACTGTTTCATCGGGACAAGGATGCCCCCGAGCGTCTCGAAAGTCGACTGCGCCCCTTCGGAAATACTCGGGCAGTCGGCGATGGCGCGCTGTCAGCCGCCCGCCGCCTGGCTCCCGAGGCTGGAGGGCGTGGACAACTGCTGTTAAGCCGGTGGGCGTAGAATGTTCGATCGCTTGCAGTGGAAGTCCGACCGCGTGTTGCTCGACGACCTGGTGTTCCGCCTCGAGCACACGCGGCCACCTCCAGGACAGCCGGATGACTGGCGGGGAGGGGAGCACTTTCGGTTTCACAAGGTAGCGGAGCTCGTCGAGCAGTATCGAAGGTTCTTCGCACGCGTGCCCGAGTTCGCGGCCGAACGCATCGTCGAGCTCGGAATTTTCGATGGGGGAAGCACGGCATTCTGGTTCGAGCTGTTTCGGCCGCAGAAACTCGTGGCCTGCGACCTCGCCGATAAAAAGGACTCGCCATACTTCGAGCGTTTCGTGGAGTCGCGGGGCGCAGGCGAGAGAATCACCACTCACTGGCGTACGGATCAGGCGGACGGCGCCCGATTGCGGTCGATTCTCGACTCCGATCTCGGCGGACCCATAGATCTGGTCGTTGACGATGCGTCACATCTCTACCAGCCGACCCGAAGTGCGTTCGAGGCGCTCTTTCCCCGCGTGCGAGCGGGCGGGTTCTACGTCATCGAGGACTGGGCCTGGCATCACTGGCCGGATTTCGCGGCACCCGACCACCCGTGGTCGAGACAGCTTCCTCTCACACGGCTGGTACGCGAGCTCATCGAGGCGGCGGGGACCTCCTACGACCTAGTGGCTTCCGTCACCGTCTATTCGGGGTTCACCGTAGTCGAGCGAGGCCCCTTGCGAGTCGACGCGACGGCATCACTCGACCTGGAGCAGCACATATTTCGCCGTCCGGAATGCGAATGACCCGCGACGGAGCGCGCACGATTCACTAAGTTTGTCCCGAAGGTGTCGGAACGGTGAGCCAGGGCAACCCCCAAGTTCGCTTCCTGCGTCAGAGTGACGGCAAACGGTTGGCGTATGCGGTCCAAGGCTCGGGACCGCCACTGGTGTGTCCGGCGTGGTGGGTCAGTCACCTGGAAGACGACTGGAAGGACGCGGGGTTTCGCCAGCTCTTCGGCGGTCTGGCGGAGTGCTTCACGGTCGTTCGCTACGACCGCCCAGGGGCGGGTCTCAGCGACAGGCAACGCGTGACGATCGATTTGGAGGGTGAAATATCGACGCTCTCCGAGCTGGTGGATCATCTCGAGCTCGAACGCTTCGCCCTCTTTGCAGTTTCGTGCGCCGGTCCTCCGGCCTTGGGATACGCGGCAAAAAATCCCGAGCGCATCTCGCGGCTGGTGTTTTTCGGATCGTTCATTCGTGGAGCAGATGTGGGCCCACCCGAGATCAAAGACGCCATCCAAGCTCTCGTGCGCGCGCATTGGGGGGCAGCTTCCCGAACTATCACGAATTTCTTCGCCCCCAATCTTTCCAAGGACGACGTCAAGCGCGTGAGTCGCAGCCATCGAGCAGCGGCCAGTCCCGAGATGGCTGCCCAGCTCTTGTCGCTGACGTTCGACGTCGACGTGCATCCCGTCGCAGCTTCGGTAGTCATGCCGACGCTCGTGCTTCATCGCCGAGGGGACAACACCGTTCGGCACGAAGCTGGACGGGAGTTGGCCGCTTCGCTTCCCAACGCGACGTTCGAGACTCTCGAAGGCGACGCGCACGTTCCGTGGATCGGCGAAGTCGCCGAAGTGCGTGATGCCGTGGCTCGTTTCCTCGGCGCCGAAACGACCCCGCGAGAGGACACGACCGGAGCGGAGAACGAGCTCCGCCGATCTGGCGACGTGTGGACGCTCACCTTCGGAGGGCGATCCGCTCACTTCAAGCACGGGCGCGGCTTGACCGATCTCGCTGTCTTGTTGACCAGTCCAGGTCGGGAGGTGCACGTCGCGGAGCTTTGGTCGGGTGCCCACGCCGCCGAGGCAATCGGCAGTGAGGCGGATCCCGTGTTGGATGAAGAAGCGCTCACCAGCTACAAGGCGCGCCTGCGGGAAGTGGAGCGAGCCATCACCGACGCGGAAGAGGCCGCCAACGCCGAAGCGGCCGAAGGCCACCGGCAGGAACGTGATGCCCTCGCCAAGGAGCTGCGGGCCGCCGTGGGTTTGGGCGGGCGGAAGCGACGTTTGGGCCAGCCGTCCGAGCGTGCTCGCAAGGCGGTGTCGGCTCGGATCCGCGCGAGCATCAAAAAAGTTCGAGAGCTGCATCCCGAGCTGGGCGAGCACCTCGAAACGTCCATAACTACTGGCAATTTTTGCATTTATGCGCCCTCCAAAGAGATCGAATGGCGTCTCGAGGAGGTGCGCTAGATCGGATCTGTCCGCCTGCTCGACCGGTCGTAGCGCCTTTGGGATCAGAAGGAGATCCCGATGACCACGACCGAATCCCCCAAGCACGAGACCCACCGACGCGACCCCGGCATGATGCGGCGCCGCCAGCGCCCGTTGATGCGGCTGTACAAAACGGAGCCGGCAGCGGCCGTCATCTTCGACGGTGCGCGAACCGCCCCCGGCGCTCTCCACCGTAACGATCCCGTCCACGGCGAGCTCATCATCGGAACGTCAGAACCGGTTCATGCGCCAGTGTCGATTCACTCCGCGGTGGGCGGGGACCACGACGGTCCGAACCCTGGAGATTACCTGGCGGCCGCCCTCGTCGGTTGCTTCGACACCACGTTTCGCATCATTGCGGATCGTCTGGAGGTTCGCCTCGAGGAGCTCAGCGTTTCGGCGAAGGCCGAAGTCGACGTGCGAGGAACCCTGTGCGTCTCAGCGGACGTTCCCGTCGGGTTTCAGCGATTCGCGATGTCGGTGCGCGTCAGAGCTGCGGAAGGAACGTCCGCCGAGACGCTCGAGATGCTGGTCGCCGCGACCGAGCATTGCTGCGTCACGATGCGAACGCTCCGCGGCGGTGTGCCGATCGACGTCGAAGTCGACTCGGGTATGGTGCGGGAGCCGTCATGAGCGCCCAGCTCGGGATTGCGCCCGGCGCGTTCGAGTCGAAACGGGTGGGGGCTGGCCGGATTTTCGACGACGGTGACGTCGGTACCGCGCATGTTTTGGCGCATCAGTTCGCGGACGCCGGGCTGATGGAGCTCGGGCACCGTGAGCTCGGCTCTTGGCTCGCCCAAAACGAGGGGACGGGAAGCGACTTCGTTCATCTCCACTTTCACATGGCGGTTTTCGAGCTGGCTCTTGGCATGTGGGAGGAGGCGCGCGAGCGGTTCGAGCGGCATGTCCTTCCCGTAGCGTGTCAGAGCGACGACGCGCTCACCGACGCTCCCGCCCTCTTGTGGCGGCTGGCTTGCGACGCACCAGAGAGTGTCGCCCATCTCTGGGAGCCGCTGCGTCAGCGGGCGCTCGGGCGCCGGGGCCGAGAGCGCAACGTACACGTGGAGCTCCATCACCTGTTGGCACTGGCCGGCGCTAGGGACGTGACGAGTCTCGATGCCTGGCTCGCCGATCTGCGCGGTAGCGTCTCGATGGATGAACGACGGCTATACCGCGTCGGTCGGGGCCTCTTGTCCTTTGCAGCCGGTCGGCATCGGCAGGCTGCCGAGTTGCTCGAGGATTCGGCCGACGATGCCGCGCGCCTCGGCGGTAGCTCGGTTCAGAACACTCTCTTCGAAGAGATCCAGCAAGCGTGCCTAGCGCGGGCCGTTGAACCGTTTTCTCCACCGAGCAGCCGGGCGGCGTGAGCCGCCCAAGGGCGCGATGGCGGTTCACTCTCTCGACGTTGGCACCAACTGGCACAGAAGCGTTGCGTCGTCGCCGCACTCCTGCCGGCAGGTTTCTTCGGTTTTCGTCGCGCCGGCGAGTGTCGAGTCACAGAGGCACCTTTCGAGGCATCTCGTGCAGGCCGAGCATGTCGCTCCGCCGCCCTTGGGCCGGCATCCTTCGTACCCGGCGTTCGCTTCGAACGCAGCGGCGAGTCCGCGTCCGTTGCACGTGTCCTCGTGGTAGCTCGTCGTGCACCCGTTGCAATCGAGCATCGCGCCTTCGTCGGCGCGGCAGCCCTCGTAACATTCGAACGACCCGTCGACTTGGATCTTCCGGTCGTCGATGCCCAAGACGCTCGTGCACGCCGGCGCGACGAGTATCGCGGGAAGAATTCGGCGTGCGTGGAACCTCACCACGCTCCGTCGAGCCGAAGTGCGGCGCCCGTCGGGCCCCCCACCATCGCCAAGCGAATCCGCTGAGAGCTGCGCGCCGAATTTTTCGACGGCGCCGTCAATAGCAGCGTCAGCCCGGTCATCGCCGAGGCCGCGCCTACGCCGAGCGACACTCCCGAGAGTAGAGCGAACGTCCTCGCGTCACTCCTCAAACCCCGTGCCGTCTCGCTGCAGAGGTTCTGGTCGTCGCGGCGACATTGCCCCTCGAAGTCCTGGTCTTTTTTTCTCGCGATGAGCGCGAAGATGCCCGACCCCGTCAAGATCGCCCCACCGGTTCCGGTGAAGATCCAGCCCAACTTCCGCTGCTCGCTGGAGCGGTCGTCGAATGCCATGGGGGCCACCGCCGGTGGCGGCGCTCGGGCGGGCTCCGGTTCGACTAGCGACTGCTCGGATTTCGCCAACCGGGCGACCGTCACGGTGCTCGAGTGTGGTCCCTTCAAGACGGTGATTACCGTCGACCAAGGGTTTCGTCCGGGCGCGGAGGCGACGATCTCGTGCGTGCCAGGATCCACCGGCAGCGGCGATCCCCACAAGGCGCGGTTGACGACCTCGCCGTTGCGTTGGACCTCCATGCCGTCGGCGGGATCGAGCACTTCGATCGTCAGTTTCGACAACGTCGTTTCGAGTCGCTCGGCGTTTTGTTTTGCTGCGGTCTCGCGATTCTTTTGTCCCTCTTGCTCTGCCCGGTAGGCGGCGTCTCGGAAGGTGGCCCAAGCACTGGCCGTTCGCCCCAGCTGCTCGTAGCAGTCGGCCAGGTAGAGCAGTGTTCCTACCCCTGGGTCGAGCTTGTGGCTGGCTTCGAGCTTCGGGCACGCGGCGCCGTAGCTCTTCTCGTCCATGAGCTTCATGGCTTGCTGGAAGGCGGCCTCGGCGGCGGCCCGGTCGGCGCCCGTCGGTTGGGCAAGGCCGATGGCGCCGAGGGTCGTGATCCCCGCGAACACGAGCACCGGGACGCCCATGCGCGTGAACATCCAACGAGCCGGCGCTGCTCGGGGCTCGGAGGAATTCCTATTCAAGACCGACCACGCAACATCTAGGGTTACTCACGGGTTGTGCGCGTCAACTCTTTTCGATGCGCTAGAGAGACGTTTGCCCTGTTTCCTTGCGGTGCTTCGTACCGCGAGTGCCGCGTCTCGTGCCGAATTCCCTGAATGCCCGTCAATGTCCGCGCCCACGGAGCTCGCGCACGAGGGACTCGTAGAACCCTGCGCAGTCGAAGCCTGGCGCCCAACCGATCTGAGCCAAATGATCCGCGTCGATCTCGCCGAGCACGTCGCCCCAGGGTTGAGAGTCTGCAGGTACCAGGCCGTCGTTGTCTCCCGCGACGCGCTTCAGCACCAGGAAGCTCGGCACGAGAAACGCGTTGACGTTCCGAATGCCGTCGAGGGGGGACGCGACGTAGCTCGTGTAGTCCACCGTTTTCCGGTCGATCACCCGCCGGTTGAATTGCATCATCCGGCGTGTCGTGAGATCGCGTACGGCGTCGGGGTCCGCTCCCAAGATGCTCATCATCGGTCGGAGCACGTGGCCCGGCATGAACATCGAGCCAGCGTTGGCGAGTGGGGTGCCACGGTGGGGCGTGCCGATGGTCGTCAACGAACACACCTTTTTCCCGAGGGAGAGCTCCGCGATCGCGAAACGAGCGTCCAGTCCGCCCATGCTGTGCGCGACGATGTTCACCCGTTTGCAATCGAGGGCATCGATTTGACTCGCGAGCTGGCGCGCGCGGGTTTCGACGCTCGCAAACGGCGCCACGCGTAGCGTGTGAACCTCGATTCCCATTCGGCGCAACCTTCGAGCGACTCCGCGGAAGTATTCGTTGCGGCCCCACGCATCGAAGCCCATGAACCCATGGGCTAAAACGACCGGGTAACGCGGACCCGGCCGCGGCAAGAGCGGTGGAGTCGGACGGAGCCACGGCGGCTCGTGCTGCTCGATCGGTGCGTCGCCACCGGGCGGCGGCGGAACGGGCGGTGGCTCGACCTCATCGGTTCGGTCGGTGGCCAGCGGCGTAGGTGGTCGTGGCCGTGGCCCATCGAGCCGCCGGCGGCGCCCTCGCGCGACGAAGATCGTGAGCGCAACGAGGGCGACGAGCAATGACAACAGGACCAAGAACTCGTCGAAACTCATCGAGCGCTACCATGGTCACGAGGGCGTAGGTTGACAACGCATCGCGTCATACGCACCGGTCAAGTGCCTGAAAAGGTTGAGTTAAGGCTCTCTGGGGCCGCCGCCTTACGCGCTTCCCGAGCGTCGCCGCTTTGGGAGGAAGCGCTAGGCTCGACCTGTGGGCCGCCATGGCATTCAGCCGCGCACCGAGACGAACGTGCTCGGCCCATGGATACGAAGCTGCGCCGAAGTGTGGGGCGCACCACCGGAGCTTCAGCGCGCGGCGAGCGGCGACGTGACTGACGTGATCCAGCTGCCCGAGCTGGTGGACGAGTGGCGGAAAGTTCCCAATCTGCGTCCAACGTTTGGCGCAAGCCCGGCGATCGCAGCGCACGTCCAGCGGTTGGGTTTCGAATGGGACGACGCCGGCCGGCTCACCCAAGTCCCGACGCCCGGCGCCTTCGCCGCCGCGGTGGAGGAGGTGGCGCCCGGTTCGGGTTTCGAGCTCGCCTACCGTCCTGGGCTGTGGTTCCGCATGCCAGTGGGCCGATGGTTCGAAGGCTATTTACGAGGATGCATCTATCTGCATTTACCGGTTCCAACTTTCTATCGATCGATGTCTCGCGTGGCGAAGCACGATTCGGAGCCTCGTTCGCGGATTTTGCGATGGTGGTCACCTCGTGCATACCCGGAGCGTCTTGCCGAGCAGGTGCTCGATATCATTCATGACCTCACGACGCATGCGCTTCCGGCTCACCTAGTTCCTCGTTCGGTGTTGGCGGACATGGGTCGACGAATCGAGCGTCGGATGGGCTGGCGGGTTCGGCTTTGGATTTCGGGCATCGTGCTACTGCCCCTCCCGTTGCAGCGGTTCTACGAAAACGATCTGCCCAACTACTGCGAGGCGGTGGAACGCGATCGAGTCACCGAAGGATTTCCGGCCAACGTTTCTTCATCGTCACAACGTCGCCGCGATCTGGACGGCGCTCGACGTTCGCTGCGCCGAAGCATTCGATCTCGAACGGAAATGGGAGGCGGATTCTGCGTTCGTTCGGGGGGATGCGCTGCCGGAACGGTTCTCGGTCCGGGTCCCCGACTCCCGCGGCTGACATCGCCCGCGCGGGGGTTTTTCCCAGCCGCGGGGCTTGGACATGGATTGACTCCGTAGTCGTCTCCGTAATTTTACTGGTGTCCGTTCGCGCCACGTGGCATCTGAAGTAGCGGTGGGGTCCGGGTCAGCGCTGCGATCGGAGACGACAGAATTCCAATGAGCGACCAGTCTGAACCCACGCCACGCGCGCCGGTTCCTCCCCGAGCTCGCGGATTGGCGTTCACGGGTCTGCTGAAGATTGCGTCGGAGAAATTCGGTCGTGAGGCGGTCGAGCTTTCCACCCGAGATGCCCCAGAGGTACGCGCGATCATCGGCACTCGTATCTCGGGTCTCCGCGGCTACCCGTACCCCGCGTTTGCCGAGTTTCTGGCAGCGCTGCGGGTCGGATTGGGTGGCGGGGATCCACTGTTTTGCCGGTGGCTCGGCGCCGAGGCCGCGCGAAGAGACCTGGCCACCGTCTTCACGACCTACACGGTCAAGCCGTCGCCCGAACGTCTCATCCAAGCCTGCTCGGGCGTGTGGTCGAGCTACTACGAGAACGCCGGCACGATGGAAGCGGTGAGCTGGCTACCCGAGAGAACGATCGTTCGCATCGTGGGGTTCCGAGCCATGAGCCCAGACCACTGTCGACTGATGGAAGGGTGGATGGTTTCCGCGATGGAGGTCATCGGCATCGAGGTGCACCCGGGAAGCGGTGAAACGGTTTGCACTTCGAAGGGTGGCTCTTTTCACGAGTTCGCGTGTCAATGGACGGCAGGTGCGGCATCCGAGAAGCCGGAATCCGGCTTCGGGTCGCGTGGCGAGGCGCGCGCGCCCTACAGAAGCGCCTGACGCGTGTCGTGCGTGATAGCGTCGCGCCATGCGCGCAATCGAAATGGGAGCCCGCGGGATTCGTCATGGCTCGACTCGCGTCATCCTGTCGGCCGCGCTCGCGGGTTGCGGCGGCGGGGGCCCATCGATGGACCCCGTGCCGACCGGCTCGAGCTCCGCGTGGCCGTCCCTAGGGCTCGACGCTCACAACACGCGCAACAACAAGAGCGAATCAGTCATCCACGCAAGCAACGTCGCTGAGCTCGAGCCGCGTTGGCTCGCTCTCGACGTGACTACGGGCGTCACTTCGACTCCGGCGGTGGTGGATGGCGTCGTCTACTTCGCTGAGTGGGGTGGAACGATTCGAGCGGTTCGTGCCGAGGACGGCGCGGAGATCTGGCGGGCCAAAGTCGTCGATGGCCTCGCATCGTCGTCGCCGTTGGTGCGGGGGGACGTCGTCTACGTGTCGTCGGGCTCTCACGTGCAAGCTCTGCAGCGCACCGACGGTACGGAGCTCTGGCGAACCCAGCTCGACTCCCACCCTTTGACGCATCTCGACTCCTCGCCCGCCTGGGCGGATGGGCAGATCGTCATCGGAGTTGCAGGGCGAGAGCTGTCCCTGGATCTAGCCGACTTCACCTTTCGGGGGAGCGTCGTCGGTCTCGACGCCGCCACCGGGCGCGAGAACTGGCGCGTCTACACGACCAACGACGATGGGACGAGTGGTGCTGGGGTTTCGGTATGGTCGTCCGCTGCAGTCGACGAAACCCGCCATCTCGCGTTCATCGGGACTGGAAACACCTACGAAGAGCCGGCGTCGCCATACAGTGATGCGCTACTCGCGATCGACTACGAGGCGGGCGAGCTGGTTTGGCATCACCAGTTCACCGAGGGTGATGTCTACGTCGTGCCGCGCCTCGGCCCCGGGCCTGACGAGGACATCGGGGCGTCGCCCAATCTTTTTGCCGCGGGCGGTCGGGATCTGGTGGGCGTGGGGAGCAAGGCCGGTCTCTACAAGGCGTTGGACCGCGAAACCGGCGAAGTCATCTGGGAGCGAATGCTCGGCGAGGGCTCGGCGATCGGTGGGATCATGACCACTTCGGCTGTCGGCGAGCGTCGCGTTTACGTCAACTCGAACCGAGGGGTCGCAAATTCGGTGACCACCGCGCTCGATCTCGGCAGTGGCGATACCGTTTGGGAAGCCGAAATGCCCACATCGACCTACGGCGCGCTGTCGCTCGCTGGGGACGTGCTCTACCAACCCACGTCCGGAGGGATCGTGCACGCGATCAACCGCGAGACTGGAGAGGTCCTGTGGACCGTGGATCTCGAATCGGACCTGGCGGGCGGGATTTCGATCGTCGACGGTACCGTTTACGCACCTCGTGGTTTTCGTTTTCCCATCACTCGCTTCCGTAACGCCGGCGGCGTGGTGGCCTTTTCCCTCGACGGCAGCGCACCGCTCGACTTCTCCGGCCAAGGCGCGCCGATGGATGGGGGGGCCGACGTCAGCGTGGCTCAGTGTATTGCGGAGACCTCCGCCGGGCTCACTCACGCGTGCAAAGACTGCGCGTGTGAGTGCAAGCCAACCGCGGCGGCCACCTGCGACGAGTCCTGCTGGACCTTCAGCGAATGTGTGGTCAGCAATTGCACCACCGCGGACTTTTCCACGAGTGCCGGCGCCCAGTGTGTCGAGGACAATTGCAACAACGTTAAGCTTCTGCCGCCGGCGATTCAGGATGCGGTGACCAGCACCGCCGAGTGCATGGTGGCGTGTCAGCTCGAGTGCGCGCCGATCTGAGGCGGTCGTCGCTCGGTCCATTTCCACAAATTGGTGGTTGACGAGCCGGACTGCGGCCCGACACTTCCACCAGTGACCGTGCTGGAACCCCGATCTGACCCAGCGTCGGCTCCGCCGCCCAGGCCGACGGTGCTCTTGACCGGGGCGACCGGGTTCGTCGGCCGAAACTTGCTCCCATCGCTGGAACAGAGCTTCCGCGTTCTGTGCGCGACGCGGGACGTTTCGCGCGCGCGGCGCGCGGATCCGGGGCGTGACTGGGTTCACTTCGACATCGGAAAACCGGAGACTTTCGAGCCGGCGATGCGGGGGTGCCATTCGCTCGTCTACCTCGTGCACTCCATGGGAGATGGCGCTGGCTACGAGGAGAGGGAAGCCAACGCCGCGCGCGAGCTCCGGCGCGTCGCCGCCGAGACCGAGGTGAAAAGGATCGTCTACCTCGGCGGTCCGGCGCCGCGTGGACCGGTGTCGCCGCATCTGCGAAGCCGACTCGAAACCGGTCGGCTGCTTCGCGAGGGTCGGGTCCCGGTGGTCGAGCTGAGGGCTAGCATGATCATAGGGCACGGGAGCGCGAGCTGGCAGATGGTGGAGGACCTCGCATCCAGGCTTCCCGCGATGGTGTTGCCTCGCTGGCTGTCGAACTCTTCGTCGCCGGTCGGTATCGACGATGTGGTGGTCGCCGTGACGACCGCTCTCGACGACGCCGTGCCTCGCGGCTGGTACGACGTGCCTGGCGCAGACTACGTGACCCACCGAGAGCTGCTCATGAGCGTTTGCGCGGCCCTCGGAAAGCGGCCGAAGGTGGTGGGTGTGCCGATCGTGACCCCGAGCCTCTCGAGCTATTGGATCGCTCTGGTGACGCGGACGGATCTGCACCTCGCCCGCGAATTGGTTCAAGGGCTGCAGTCTGATCTCTTGCCGAGCGGCCGTTCGATCTGGGAACTCTGCGCCGACCACGAGCCAGTCACGCTCAGCACCGCCATCGAACGCGCCCTCGCCGCCGAGCGGTCTCTGGCTCGAGCGCGCAAGCCTCTGAAAGTCTAGCGGCTAGCGCGGCATCGCGAAGCAGCGTTTGACTAGCTCCTTCGAGTAGGCGACGCAAAACTCCACGGCGCCGAACGCCAGCGCTTCTCCGGTGTACCAAGTGCGGCGCTCACCTTGCAGCGCTTCGAGCTTTTCGTAAAAACCGTCGTCGAAGTCCGAGGTGCCGACGTGGGGAAAGTATCGCCACGGTTTGACGATTTCGATTTTCTCGATTCGCCCTCCAAGGCTTCGGGCGGCCACTCGGGCGCCTTCGATGAACGCATCGATGTCGCCCTCGTGGGGGTGACCGAAGAAGAACATGAGGTCGCTGTCTTTCCACCTTCGATAGATGAACATCGGATGACCCACCCGTGCGCGACGAAAGTTTCCAGGTACGAAACCCCAGCGCGCGCGGGGCATGCCACGGGTAATCGCGCCGACGGCGACGTACGGGTTGTAGCGCAGCCGTGAAAATAGAGCCTTTTCCGTCGCGGATGCGTCGAGGAATGCCAGCGCATCGTCGAGCGGGCAGGCGAGGGCCAACGCATCGAACTCGTGGCGTTCGTCGCGCGTTTGCACGCAGACGCGATCGTCGGTTCGTGTGACACTGTCGATACGGGCGTCGAGCCGAACGTCGATGTTCTTGGCGACGCGGCGCCAAAGGTCGCCGAACCCGCCGTCGAGCAACTCGAGCACTGGACCGCCGATGGTCGCGTACTTCAAGAAATAGGCCGCGGGGGTTTCCGGGTAGAAACCGTAGCCGAATCCCGTGAAGAAGGGAGCGGCGAGCTCGGCGACGACCTCGATTCCCTCACGGCGCGCAAAGTCCGTCGTCGATGCATGCAGCCGCGAATCGATACCGTCGAAACCGGGCTCTAGGATGCGAGGGTGTTTTCGAAACAGTCGAAGGAGCCGCCGAGTTTCCCCGGGCGCGCGCAGCCATCCGCCGCCCCCCAGTATCGGCGGGACGAAGGAGGTTCGACCGACATCGGTATCGACGTAGAGACCGCTCCATCTCGGGGACGCTTTCATTCCGACCCGCCGCATGAGTCGGCGCACTTCGTGATAACGAGGGGTCATGGCTCCTGCACCGAGCTCGTAG
Source organism: Polyangiaceae bacterium (assembly GCA_029261965.1). GTDB lineage: Bacteria > Myxococcota_A > Polyangia > Polyangiales > Polyangiaceae > JAJDAH01. Next base: position 1,996 of record JAJDAH010000164.1, on the reverse strand, counting down.
GTGCGTCCCTCGAAGTCCATGGTGTGGCACTTGCCACCCACCCGGCCCGTGGCTTCGAGAACGGTTACCCGCCGGTAGCCCTCCTCGGCGAGATGGTGCGCGAGCGACAGTCCCGCCGCCCCGGCACCGATGATTCCGATTCGGCGATCGGGGATATCTCCGGGATCCCCACGAGCGGCGAGGTGGTTCTGGGTTGGCACGGTGAGCTTGGACGGCGGTCAGCCCCTCATCATACCGGGTCTGGCGGCCATGTCTCGCACCCTCGCCGGCGTTGCTCTTGCGTTCGAGCGCCAACCGAGGCGGATCTTCCAGGGCCTTCATCCGTATAATCGGTGATGCGAAGATTCGATCGTCGAGAGATGCCCCGAAACCACGAGATGGAGGTCTCATGATCCGACATGGCTTTGGCCCCTGGCCGGGCGGTGCTGCCATCGCCGCGCTGCTCTTGACCGGATGCAGCAAACAGCCGCCGGAAGGCGTCCCGCCGCTGGCTCCCGCGGACCCGTCGCACCGGACGCCGACGCCGCAAAGCGCGCCGATTCCCGTCGCCCCGCCGCCGACGGCAGCGCCGGTGCCGCCGCCGGATGCGAACTCCTTTTCGCTCGGGGCGAAGAACGCCGCGCGCACGGGGTCGTCGCCCATTGGCTTTCGCGTCGACGGTTTGTCCGGACACGGTTGGTCGCGCTCCAGCACGAAAAACGTTTACCTGGTTCTGAGCGGCCCCCCTGGAGGTCCTTTGGGCTTCGAGGTGTTGGGCTACGAAGGCGCTGGCAAGAAGAGTGTCCGCGAACTCTACCTCGCTCGGCATCCCCAGCACGCCGACGCGCCGAGTCAGGACGCGAGAATGACCGTGGCTCGGCTGGAACGCCCCGCGGTGGCGTTTCGCACGGGCTCGAGTCATGCGACGACCAACGTCTGTGTCATCCAAGTCGCCGCCCTCACGGACGCAGGAAAAGGCTTACTGGTCGTCACGCACACATCGAGCAGCGAAAGGACGGCGCCGGACTGCGAGCTCGCGCAGAAAAACGACGCCATCAGGCCGCTCCTGGAGTCCTTCGAAATTCTCGTCGACGGCGGCGAGGCTTGCGCCAACGAGATCTGCGCGCCGAAAGAGAAATGTATGACGGTGGTCGGGAGGCAACCCGACGTCCCGCCGAGCTACGAGTGTTGGATCCCGTGCCCTTCCGGCACCGGCTGCCCCAAGGACATGGTTTGCACGATGATTCACGACGGGCCCGGGCAGGTTTGTGAGAAGAAGAGCCAGTAACCGTGGACAACGGCGAGTGGTGATGGCTTAAGCAGAGGGCGATGCGCGAGGACCAACGACGACGCGAGCGCGACCGTATCTGGGATCTGGAGGCGCGAGGCCATACCACCTCGGCTCTCGATGCCGTTTCCGTTCTTCTAGACTCCGACCCTGCTGACGCGAACGCGCTCGTGCTCGAGGCTCGGCTGCTGAGCATCCTTGGCCGGTACGCCGAGGCCGAAGAGGTGTTGTCTCGAGTCGAAGGCGCGTTCGCCGATGCGGCGATCCTCTTTCGTGAGTACGGGCATCTGTACAAGAGGTGGTGCCGCCTCGACCTCGCGCTCGCGTCCTACCAGAAGGTTGCGATGCTGCGTCCGGATCACGTTGGCGGTCACCTCTACATGGGCGGCACTCTCGCGCTCATGGGACGGCTCGACGAAGCCGCGGCGGCGCATCTGCGCGCCATCGAGTGCTCGGAGGGTCCCCTCGCCGACGCGCACCATAACCTGGGATTGATCCGGCGCGCGCAGCAGCGCTACGAACGTGCGCTCAGGTGCTTCGAGGAAGCGCTCAGGATGGACCCGCGGCACCAAGCCGCGAAGACAGCGCGGGACGACGTTTCGTTCGTGCTCGGATCGCGCCGGGGCTCGCCTGGGTCCGAAGGTACCGGCTGAGTCGACGCGCGGCAGTTTTCGACGCGCGGCAGTTTTCGACGCGCGGCAGTTTTCGACGCGCGGCAGTTTTCGACGC
>JAJDAH010000163.1 GCA_029261965.1 Polyangiaceae bacterium | reverse complement strand
GATCGCCTGGATGCCGGCGAAAACGTCATCGACTTCGAAAACCGCTATCGGTGCAAGGACGGGACCTATCGCCGCCTCTCTTGGCGCGCCAAGACCGACCAGGAAAACGGCCTAATCCACGCGATCGCACGCGACGTGACCGTGCAGCGTGACCTCGAGAGTCAGCTTCGGCAGTCACAAAAGATGGACGCGATTGGCCAGCTCGCCAGCGGAGTGGCTCACGACTTCAACAACTTGATTCTGGCCATCCAGGCCAACGCACAATTCGCCAGCCAGGAAGAGGACGAAGAGAAGCGCCTGTACTACCTCGACCAGGTTCAGTCGGCGTCGGAGCGCGCGGCGAAGCTCACTCAACAGTTGCTGGCCTTCGGGCGGCAGAGCCGCGTCCGTTCGAGCTCGCTCGACTTCAACCAGGTCGTGCGCGACGTGCTCGCGCTCATCGCGCCCCTCATCGGCGCGAACATCGAGGTCGAGCTCGCGTTTGGCGACGCCTTGCCTCGAGTCGACGCCGACGCGATCCAACTCGAACAGTTGATCATGAATCTTTGCGTCAACGCTCGAGACGCCATGCCGAACGGCGGCAAGCTCTCGGTCGAAACTTCCGTCGTCCTCGTCGGTGACGAAAGCCCAGGGCCAGACGTTCGCCTGGAAAAGGGCCGCTACGCACGCCTGTCGGTCGCCGACAACGGGATCGGCATGGAGCCGGAAGTACGCGAACGAATCTTCGAGCCCTTCTTCACGACCAAAGAAACCGGCAAAGGCAACGGACTCGGCCTCGCCACGGTGTACACGATCGCCACCCAGCACGGAGCCGTGATCCGGAACGTGAGCGAGGTAGGTCGTGGAACGACGTTCCACGTCTTTTTCCCAGAAGGAGTCACGCGGCCGAGCGCGAAAATGGCGGCGCGCCTGGGGCCCGCGTCGTCGGGAACCGAAACGATTCTCGTCGCCGAAGACGAAGCAGCGGTTCGGCGCGTGATCGTGAGCACGCTCGAACGCGCCGGCTACGAGGTAGTGACGGCGAACGACGGCGCCGAAGCCGTCGAACGCTTCGAGAATCACCGTGGCAAAATCCAGCTCCTGCTTTTCGACGTCATCATGCCGCGACTGAGCGGGCCGGACGCGTTCGAGGTGATCCACGCCCTCGAGCCCGACATCCCGGTTTTGTTCAGCTCCGGTTACGCCCCCGACGGGCTCGCGCTCGGCGCGGACGAGAGCTGCACTTGGGGCTTGCTCCAGAAACCCTACGCCCCGGCCGACCTCCTCTCACGGGTCCGATCCTTGCTCGACGGAAAGTGACGTCAGGGCGAGGGCGCGTTGACCTCGTGCCAGTTCTTTTCGAGCCCTGCGAACACCACGCGCGTCTGTTCGGGGCTCTCGAAGTTGACGAAGACGAAGCTCCGCCGCATGCGCACGAGCATGTAGGGCGGGTGGTTAGCTTCCACGAACAGCTTGCCGTGGCCGAGCCTCGCGACTTGAAAGTTCCCTCTCAAGGTTCCAGCGAGCGAAAACCCATTGCTGCGAGAGATGATTCTCGGAAGGCCGGGCTCGAGGGTCACCGCGACGACGTCCTTCAACGGGACCTCGGCCGAATAGACCGCCCCCTTCACCCGAAACACGCCATCCGTGACTCGCACCGACGGCGGTTGCATTTGGTAGTGAAACAAAATCGCGAGCCCCGCTACGATGAAAACCATCACGCCGCCGAAGATCGCGAGCGAGATGCGGGTCGTCCGCCGATGGACGAGCATTTCCTCCTCGCTCAATGCTTCGGGTTTGCCCAACCTCGTTTCGAGCGCCAGCGCGAGCTCCTTCGGCTCGTTGGTGCCGATGCGCAGCCGTTTGCCGCCGTGGAGCACGAGCTCTACGGCGTCGAGCCCCGAAACGTTGTAGAGCACGCCGCCGGGATAGAGTCGCCACCCCCAGCCGTAGTACCAAGGGTTTCTCACCGCCTCGAACCTGCGCACGTCGGCGAGCGGGATCCGCTTTTTCAAGAGCCCCGAACCGAAACGCACGAGGACTTGCTCGTCGTCCACGGCCACGGTCAGCGAGCCGAATACAGCGACCAGCAAAACGAGCACGGCCCCCAGTCCCCATAAACCGAGGGTGATCTCCGCCGCGTACAGCGCCGGACCGAGAAGTAGAGCCATCAGGCCCGCCACCGTCAGGGTCAGCCAACCGATCTGCGTGTGCCGATAAGCGCCGTTCATGGCGATTGCACTTTACCCTGCAGCCCCCTGGGCCGTCGACGGAGACAAAGGTCAGACGAACGCTCGAGTTCTGCTACTCCTTCGGTCGAAACATGGTTGCGGCTCGGGTTTTGCTACTCGTGTCGATCACCCTCATCGGGCTGACGGCGCCGGCAAACGCCGAACCCGAGTGGTATCGACCCAACGATTCGCTGTTGCGCGCGAAGCAGCCGGGCACGCATTTCAGTGTCATGACGTTCTTGGGGCCCGGGATCCGCACGACGCTCGAGCATCGGGAGCCCATCGAACAGGACATGAGCGAGTTCGACGCGCGCTTTCAAGGCGACGTGAACCTCGGGTTCTCCGACGGCAGCCTCCAGGCGGATTTTCGCCTCGCCTCGGTGTTCATCGGTGGCTCCCTCGGCATTCGACACGTGTGGCACAGCCTGAGCTTCGAGCCCGACGCCCAAGGGCTCGACCACGGCAAATCTCGCTTGACCCGAGACTTGCGCGTGACGAAGGACGCCGAAGGAGACTTTCAAGCCGACACGTGGCGGTGGGGCGAAGCGCGCGCGCGCATCGCGCTCCCGTCGCGGCGATTCGTGGTGATCAGCGACATCGCTGCCCGATACGAAGGCCGCCTCGACCGGAGCTTCAGTTGGGAGCACGCGACCGTGTACGACGGCGGTTGGCACATGCGCTGGGAATCCTTTCTCTTGTACCGACACCCGCGCTACGGGTTCATCGGGCCGGCGTTTCGGTATCTGCACGTGCCGCGCACCCTCACCGACGGCGAACGCACTCGGCAGGGGGAGCTGCAATACGGCGTGTTCATGGGCACGTCTCCCCAGTGGAGCACGACCGAGCACGTCTTTCTGATGCGCATCTACACGACTCTCGGATTCGACAATCAGCTGATGGGCATCCACCCCTTTCGGGCGCCGATCCAGTTCATCCTCGGCTATCAGGTGGAGATCGACTTCACCGAGGACGTCGAATGACACGCGCGCGAGCGTTCCCATTCGCCCTCGCGATGGTCTTGTCGACGGGGCCGGCCCTCGCGGTCGGTCCGGTGGAGAACCCTGACAACGGCGCCGCGTCTTTCGGACGCGGCGGGGCGTGGCTCGCGGTCGCGAGCGATCCCATCGCAGCGCACTACAACCCGGCGGGGCTCGCCACGCAGGGCTCGGCGGGCAGCTTCGACCTCGCGCTCAACTTCAACCACGTGTGTTTCGACCGGCGAAACCCCGGCAACCAGCAAACCGGCCCGAATCAGGGCACCAGCGCCGACACACCCGCCGTCGTTTACCGACGCACGTGCAACCGGAAGGGAACGTTCCCTCGCGCGGTTCCGAGCCTCGGGCTCGCCTGGCGCTTGAGCGACGAGCTCGGCATCGGTCTCGCCATCGTCCCTCCCGCCGCCTACGGCACCGCCGATGCCGAATGGCCCCTCGTCGCGCCGGCGGTGAACAACGCGACCGGCCAACGCACCGATGCGCCGGCGCCCCACCGACTCTTGGTAGCGGCGAAGGACAACATCTATCTGTTCCCGACGTTGTCCGCCGGCTACGAGGTCGCGCGGGGTTTCCGGCTGGGCGCCGGGTTCATCGCCGGTTTCGCCATGGTCAACGAAAAACGCGTGGAGCTCGACACCGTGAGCTCGCTCGACGTCGGCGACCACGCCGCCGACGAGCGAAAAACTGCGATTCGCGGCATCGATCCGTTCGTTCCCGGGTTCGTCCTGAGCGTGCACTGGTCCGCGTCGAAGTATCTCGACCTCGCCGCGTGGTACCGGTGGATCGACGCGGTAGACGCCACCGATACGGACACGGACATCACGACGCCGCTCTACGACGCGGACCAGAGCGAACTTCGAGAGGTCTGCGACAGCACCGCGCGCACGAGCCCGGATCCCCGGATCACCGCTCGATGCGGAAACCTCGCCGTCCGCAACAAGCTCCGGGGCGGAAGCATCCGAACCAAGTTCCCGCAGGAGCTTCGAGCTGGCGTGCGTTTTCATTGGCCGCGCGCGACCGCGCCCAGGGGCTGGCGCTATCACGCCCCCGAACACCCCACACGAGACCCTCTACGCGACGACGTCTTCGACGTGGAATTCGACGTCAGCTACACCAAGAGTTCGGAGGCCGGAACGTTCGTCGTGCGACCGCCAACTCGCCCGACCGGGTTGACCCCGATCCTGCCAGGCGGCGTCGTTCCGCCGAACAGCGACCGGGACTTCGTCTACCAGGACACCTTCGGCGCTCGGCTCGGCGGACAGTACAACGTGATCCGCCGCAAGCTCGGCCTGATGCTCGGCGCTTGGATAGAGAGCGCCGCCTCCGGCGACGAGTACCTACACGTTTCGCCGGTGGCTTCGCTCCGCGGAGGCATCGCGACGGGTGTCGTGGTTCGCCAGGACCGCTACGATCTGCACGTGGGTTATCAACGGCACTTGAACCGGGGTTTCGACAACGAGGGCGACGGCGCAGTCCGGGCCGGCGCCGCCTCGCGGAGTGACGGGGGGCAATTCGCCGAGGGCGGTGCGCTCGGGGAAAACGAGTTCCGATCGTTTCACTCGGTCAACGGCGGACGAGTCACGCAGTTCGCGGATGTGTTCGTGATCGGCGCGCTCTTGAGATTTTGACGATGTGGCGTCGACGATGCGGTTTTCGGCGATGTGGCTCTGGTTCTTGAAGATCGGATCATGCGGGTTTCTTCGATAGCGCGTTTCGTCTCGCGGCTCCCACGGTGGCTCGCTGTGGGTCTCATCGTGAGCGCGGGGTGCTCGACCCTCGTGGTGGATGGGCAGCTCACGAGCGCCGTTCGCTCGAGCGGCCGAATCGCCACGATGGAGGATTTCGAGACCGCGCGAGGCATGGCGGAGGCGAACGTCGGCCGATTGGAGCGCCTCCACGCGCTCGCCCCCGACAACGTCGACGGGCTCTTTCTACTCACGCGCGCCTGGACGATCGAAGCCTTCCTGTTCATCGGCGACGAA
>JAJDAH010000162.1 GCA_029261965.1 Polyangiaceae bacterium | reverse complement strand
TGGAGCGTCACGGAATTGTCCGGCCCCGGGCTCAGATCGTTCCGAACGAGGAGTATTGCGTCGTACGCGTCGCTAAACAACACGTCCAAGGTTCCGCCCAGCAAATGTGGGAACGAAGGATCTTCCCGCACGAAGCACTCCGGTGCGGAAGACTGCATGACCATCGTCACGGACAAAGGTGCCGACGCCGAGCTCGCCGCTCGACACCGCCCCACCGAGCACAGCGCTCCGCCCGCAACACCGTCGCAATCCGAGTCCTTCTGGCACTCGACGTCGCACACCATCGCCGGCGGCTCCTCCGTTCCACACGAACCCAGCTTCGGCGAAGCCGTGCATTTGCCGCGCGTCGCGAGAGTGTTGCACTTCGCATCCTCGTCGCAGAGACGTGTGCACACTCCGCAAATGCAGTCGAGAGATCCGCAGCCTTCTGCGCAGTCGCGAAGGAAGTGCGTCTCACTGCCTCCCTGTTGCGCCGGATCCGAGCACCCGCCGAAATTGGCCACCAGGAACAGAGATAGAAACCCCAAAAGTAGATTACGGCGCACCTTCGTCCTCCGCGGCTGAACCCGAATCCCGAATCACACTCTGCCCGGCGTAGACGACGACGCGGTCGAAGTCGCCAGGCATGCCCTGCTTGGCATTGTGGGCCTCGACTCGCTGGCGAAGCTCGCTCGTGTCTGCGCGAAACCGAGTCAAGAGCTCCCGCACGTCATCAGCGAGCGGGTGCCCATCCCAAACGTCGAACGTATAGGTGCTGCCGCCGGCCGTCGCCGACGGGGCATCCTCGGGTCGCAGCCGAGCGCAAATCGTTTGCACCACGGCCTGGTAGTGGTCGAGAACGGCTGCTTCCCACCCCACAGGATCGTCGACGGGCAGGACGAGCTCTTCGCTCGCGTATTCGACGCCCGACGGCGTTTCGTGCTTCATGATGCGCCCGGCGTCGGTCAATCGCGTCACGGCCACGTCGAGAGACTGCGCGTCGACGCCCGCTCGGCCGAGCAGCTCGTCGTGTTTGATGGGGCCTTCGCGATAAACCAATGCCCACACCAGCTCGTCGAAGCCCTCGCTGTTGCGCCGGCGGCGGATGCTGCCGAGCTCGTCCGTGGTGGCCGCGCGATACACGGTCGAGTGCCCCGAGCCAGTAGCGAACACCAATCCACTTTCCGTCAGATCGCGGAGGATCCCCCGGACGGTTTCGGGCTCGTCCCGTTGGAACCGTGACAGAACCTCCGCTCGGGTTCTGACGCCGTCGTTTTCCAAGAAGTCCAGCACCGCCTCCCAGAGCGAGCGCCCCTGCTCGGTCGAGCTTTCTCCCAATCGGCGGAGCTTCCGTTGGTACGCCCGAAGCGCCATGCCGAACATGTCCGCGCTCACCTTCCTGCTGACCCCCTGGGCTTCGAGCTCCCGAGCGAGCTCCACGAATACGTGATTGGCGATATGGGCGAGCGGCGCACGAATCCCGCCGGAGGTCGCGAGCTGCGCTATCAAGACCGTCGTCTGGCGCACGATCGAATCGATGAGCAATTGAACGTTCACGGAATCCCCAGACCGTAAATGAGCTCGACTGCTGGCGGGAGCGGCAATTCGGTCACCCCCACTTCGAAAACCCCGCCCGGCTAAATCAACAACCGAATTCCATCGGGCAGACCACCGGTCAGAGCCAGCCCGAACAAGACACAGCCCAGCACGCGTCCAGACAAATCCGTGGTTGCTGGCCCTGCACACCTCTGGCACCGTCTGGAGAATGAAGTGCCCTCGCGACGGCTCCCCGCTCGAGACCGAACGCTATGAAGCCGACATCGACATCGACCGTTGCGGTTCCTGCAAAGGCGTGTGGTTGGATGATGGCGAGCTGAACCGCATCCAGGACACCGTCGAGCGCGACCACAGCGACCTCGAGCACCCGGCCCCGTCGGCGTCTCTCGCCGGAACGCACCGAACCGAGCGGCCTGATTCAACCCCGCTCGTAGCGTGTCTCGCTTGCGGCACCGAGATGGTGCTCAGACCCTACGGTTTCGGCGCCCAAGTGATGATCGACGAGTGCCCTGATGGTTGTGGGATCTGGCTCGACGGTGGCGAGCTCGAAACGCTCGAGAAACACTACGAGGACCAGCAAAGCGATTCGAGCATTCCCCTCCATTGGAAACTATGGGCGGGCGTCGTTGGCACGCTGCGCCGGACCAAGAAGAAGTAGCGCTTCGACCGGGCCCCCTACTCTGGGTCACGTCAAGGTGGTTTTGGCGAGGACAGGTCGCTGACTGCAACTACGCGATGCGACTGCGAAGGACCCCGCTGGGTTCGTCGAGGTTTGACAGGACTCCGATGGGGGTGCTCATCTAAGTGTCGCGACATGACAACCCAATATACGCGCGGGCCACGAGCTCGTACCTGGACGGTCACGTGGGCGCTGGCACTCTGCGTGGGCGGTTGCGGCGGTTCCGAGAGCGAGTCGGCCGACAATCCGTTCGGCGCCGGCGGCTTCATGATGGGCACCGGCGGCAGCCCCGGCGGCACCGGTGGCGCCCCGCCCGGTAGCGGCGGCGTCGCTGGCCAGCCGGGCACGGGCGGCAGTCCGCCCGGGACGGGGGGCACTGGCGGGGGCGCGGGAACTGGCGGAACCGCCACCGGGGGTACCGGCGGTGGTACCGGAGGCAGCGGCGGCTCGGGCAACGCGCCCGGCACCATCGGCATCATGGATCCCGTCCCGGGCTGGGCGAGCGTTCCCGACGGCAGTCTGACCAGCGGAACCACCGGGGGCGGTACCGACGTGGGCTCCGCGGTTACCGTGAGCTCCATGAGCGCGCTGCAGTCGGCGGCGTCCGGCTCCAATGCCGCGATCATCCTGGTGCAGCCGGGCAACTACGTCGGCGCACTGGAGCCTGGATCCAACAAGACGATCATCGGCACCGGCCCCGGCGTGACGATCACGGGCAGACTCACCATCAGCGGTACGGACAGTAGCAACCTCATCCTCCGCAACATCGCCGTGCAGGGCGAGCCCTGCGGCAGCTTCGACGAGTGTCGCGCTGGGGACGACGCCGTGTACATCGGCAGAGGTGCCCATCACGTGTGGCTCGACCACTTCGACATCTCCGACGGTCAGGATGGCAATTGCGACGTGACCCGCGGCGGTGACTTCGTCACCGTTTCCTGGAGCCACTTCCACTACACCTACGACAAAGAACACCGCTTTTCGAACCTGATCGCCGGCAGCGACAACGAACCCGAGAGCGTGGGCAAGTTGAATATCACCTACATGAGCTGCCACTGGGGCGCCCGCGTCGACACGCGGCAACCGCGCGGACGCTACGGCGACATACACATGCTCAACAACTACCACAACACCGGCGGCGGCCAGATCCACGGGGTGGGCTTCGACATGGCGCTCATCGCGGAGAACTCCGTCTACGACGAGAACCGATCGATCTGGACCGACATGGGTGCCTACCGGGGCTACGAGGGCCGGGGCAACATCGGAACGGCCAGCAACATGAACGACGCTGACGGCACGACATTCACGATCCCCTACAGCTACACGCCCATGCCCGCGTCCGACGTGGTGGCCGCCGTGACCTCGACCAACTGCGGAGCCGGCAACACCTGCAGCTTCCCGTAGCTAAATCGCTCGAAGCCTGCACGCTCGATTCGGATTGCCAGGCGCCGCTCGTCTGCGTTCGAGCGGTGCCACGGCCAATGCAATGCCACTCGCGACTGCCCACGAGCCACTACAGGGCCCGCGGAGTGCGCTCCAACTCGACTCAGGGGGTCACGGTCAGACTCTGAATCGTGAGGTCGTCGCCGTCCCAGCGGAAAGTCATCGAGTACGTTCGGCTGTCGGCGTTGTGGCCTCCCGTGATCGTGACGTCGGTCGCGTCGGGGAGCCCCTGCAGGCGGCCCCCCGCGTTGATGGTTCCGTGGCTGCTGGTCTGGATGTTCCAGAAAACGGGATGAACCTCACGGCCGCCGGGTGGGGCGAAGATCCAGAAGATGAAGTTGAACATTCCCGTGTTCGGACATTCGAAGCCCGAGGTGCCGGTGAACTCGGTGGACACCTCGCACACCAAGTCGCCGGGCTCGCAGAGCAGCACCGCGCGGTTGCTGGGTTTGGGCACGCTGGTGATGGTCAACGGAAACGTGCACGACATCGTCGTCGGCGTCGCCATTGGCGCGCCGCCCATCCCCGCCGCGCCGCTGGTGCCCGCCGCGCCGCTAGTGCCCGCCGCGCCGCTAGTGCCCGCCGCGCCGCTGGTACCCGCCGAGCCCCCGCCCGTGCCGCCCGTGGACGGAGAGCCCGCCATTCCGGCGGAGCCACCGGTCGCGGTCGATCCGCCCGTGCCACCGGTGCCTCCCGTCGATGGCGAACCCGCCGTGCCGCCGGAGCCCCCCGACGCACTCGACCCACCTGACCCGACCGTGCCGCCGGTGCCCCCCGTCGTCGCGGCGCCGGCGCTACCGCCGGTGCCCCCGTTGTCGTCGGAGCTCCCGCTGTCGGAGCAAGCCGAGATCGATGCGAGACCGAACGCAAAGCTGAACATGAGAAGGGTTTTGGTCATTTTGGACTCCTCCGACACGGTTCCCCGCAAAAGGTGCGACGAGCCTAGCCGAAAATGGAGAGAATTTGGAACGCCTCACACAGCGCGTCGCCGGCGTTACCCTTTCGACTCGATTTTTTGCCGGCCCCGGACTCGGAGACGCCCCCTTCGATGGACATACACGGGACGCGTCTTGCACGGCTGAAATAACCGTCGTGACTCTCAAGACACGGCACTAGACTGTTGGCGGCAATGAGATCCGGTTGAGAACGCCCGACGACGGTGCGTGACGAAACCAGGCACCCCGATGAAGGATCCCCCTCGCATGGGAGTGGGCGCGCTGGCGGCCGTCAGCTTTGTCGCGCTGGCCCTCGAGGTGTTCCTGTCTCGGTTGGTCTCCTATTCGGTCCACGTCATTCTGCTGTACGCAGTGCTCGGCGTGGCGATGCTGGGTTTTGGTGCCGCCGGCAGCCTGGTCGCAGCTCGACATGACTGGCTCGAGCCAGCGCGTCTCCCACGGGCCTTGGCCTGGGCGTCGCTTTCCTTCGCGGGTACGCTCGTCGCGGCCTACGCGGGATTTACCCGCCTGACCCCATACCTGCAGCAGGTCGACGTTGCCGCCATCGGGGCCGCGACCGTGTTGACGCTTCCGTTTCTTGCGGCGGCCACGGTCATCACTCTCTCCCTGACGGCGGCAGGCGCCCGTGTAGGACTCGCCTACGCGGCCAATTTGGTTGGCTCAGGTCTGGGTTGCTTCCTCCCCCTCGTGCTTCTCGGACCGCTCGACGGCGAGCACTTCCTCGGCTTGCTTGCGGTCCTCGCCTGGTGCTCCCATTTTCCGTACCTGCGGCGCGCGGGGGCTCGCCCGGGGTCGGCGCTGGGCGTCGCGTCCTTCACCGTTCTGGCGCTCGCTGTCGCGAGCTTCGCGTTTGCGCGCGGGGTGTTTCCCATCCAGCCCGAGCCCGAGCCGACGGGGCAGCTCGCGTGGCATCAGCGCAATGCGGAGGAGCATGGCGTCATCGTCGTCAAGCGCTTCGACCGTTGGAACCCCACCGGTCGCATCGAGATCCTCGAGTTTCACGGCGTCGGTGGGGAACCGGGTGCTCATCCGGTGATGTTCTACGCGCAGGACTCTACGGCTGGCTCCTCCTTGCTGCGTTGGGATGGTCGAGACCGCACGCAGGCGCGCGCGCGCGACGAGGATTCCGGTGTGGTGCCGCGGTTGTGCAGCGAAACTGTCTACGGACAGGGGTATTTTCGCCAACGCAACAAGGTGCTCGTCGTTGGGCTCGGTGGCGGTCCGGACGTCCAGTGCGCGCTCTACCACGAGGCGCAGCAGGTCGATGTCGTCGAGATCAACCCCGATTCCATCGCAGCCATTCGAGGCCCCTTCGACGAATACACGGGGGGCATCGGCAGCCATCCTCGTGTCCGCTACCACGAACGCGACGGACGCAGCTTCGTTCATTCGCAAAGAGCTCGCGGCTACGATCTCATCCAACTCACGGGCGTCGACACCAAACAGCACTACGCGTCGAGCTCACTGGCCCTGAGCGAAAACCATCTCTACACCCTCGAGGCGTTTCGCGACTACATGCGCGCGCTCGCCCCCGGAGGTGTGGTGTCCATCATTCGGTTCGGCGAAGCGGAGACTCTGCGCTTGGCTCAGACCGCGAGCGTCGTGCTGCGCGAGCTACAGGCCGATCACCCCGAACGCCACATGATCGTGCTCGCCAGCGGCGCCATGGGCGGGGTCATCATCGCGCGCCAGCCCCTGACGGCGTCCGATGCAAGCGCGCTCCGCGCCAAGCTGCATCCCCCACACTTTCGAGGCGCCCGCCTGTACAGCTTCGGGGGATTCGTGCCCTTCGAGACTCCGGTGCAGTTTCTCTACGATCCGTTCGTGGAGACGCCTGGAACGGTAGATTCATTTTTCAAGCACATGGGCCGCGGGGCAGATGCCGAATTCGCAAGTCGCTACACGTTCAACATCACACCGGTCACCGACGAGCGCCCCTTCTTCTTCGACACGGTTCGATACGATCTCCCCTGGGCTTCGTCCGCTTTTCACGTGGTGGCGCTGCGGAACTTGCTTCTCTCGATGCTGGCTCTGTCCGTGCTGCTCATCCTGTGGCCCCTCAGGCACCTGCGGGAACGTGTCCGCGGTCTCGCAGCGTTCACCAACCCGACGTTCTTCGCAGCAATCGGAGTCGGCTACGTGTTGCTGCAGGTGTGGATGCTGCACACCTTCGCCATGTTTCTCGGGCATCAGGTTTATTCGCTCAGCATCGTATTGGCCACGCTCTTGATCTCGACGGGCGCCGGTGCCGCCCTGGGCTCGTTGTGGTTTCCCGATCCACGTCGCCGTCTAGTTGCGGGGACTCTCGCCATCACGGTGATTTTGGGAATCGGCCTAGCTGCGCTACCGCCAGTGATGGAAGCCCTGTGGGACGCGAGCATCTTCTGGCGCGCCGCGGTGACCATCGCCTTCGTCGCGCCGGCTGGCATGGCCCTGGGCCTGCCCTTCGTCGGCGGGCTCTTGCGGTTGAAGGAAACCGCCCCCGGGAGCGTGCCCTGGGGCATCGGCATCAATGGTTTCGCTTCGGTGGTCGCGTTCGTCGGTGCGATCCCTCTGTCCATGGGCTTCGGCTACGACGCCGTCATTGCGGTGGGCGGAGCCCTGTACCTACTTTCTGGCGCCATCGCGCTGGGATGGAAGAAACGAATCTAGGGTGCAGAGACCCGCGGTACCCACGCGTGCCTGCCGGAGTCGATGGCGGAGGTAGCGCAGAAGGTCGGCGCAGGTGCAGTCGCGGTCTAACGCGCCTGGCCGGTGGGGAAACGCCGGCGCGAAATGTAAGCCCCCAACGCACCCCCGAACGCGTTGCGCCCCAACACCCCCAGAGCCACTCTCCCCCAGTGCCCCCCGCTCTCCCCTCCGGCGTCTACGAACAAATCCTCACCCTCGCTCTCGACGCCGCCGCGACCGAGCAATCAAGCGCCGGCTGGACCATCACCAAAAATCTCCCTGACGAATCCCTTCGCCCCACGCTCCTCGCCCGGCACATCTTCGACCTCGCCCAAAAAGCCCTCGACTCCATCCCCGGCGACGCGACTGAAAAACTCTCCCGTCAGATCGATCTCACCAACCAAGTCCTCACCCTCCTTCGAGACTCCACCCGCGCCAACGTCCTCCTCCCCACGGACGAAGTCACCCGCCCGGCCGAGCTCCTCCTCGAAGCTCGCCCACCCGCCGGCGTGCCCACCGCACCCCAAGCCACGCCGCGGCCGCACCTCCCGCTCGCGTCGAGTGGCCTGCTCGTCAACGGACACCACGACTACCAAATCGGCGCCGAAGTCGTT
Source organism: Polyangiaceae bacterium (assembly GCA_029261965.1). Classification (GTDB taxonomy): domain Bacteria; phylum Myxococcota_A; class Polyangia; order Polyangiales; family Polyangiaceae; genus JAJDAH01. The sequence goes on along the minus strand of JAJDAH010000162.1, from coordinate 16,561 downwards.
CGCGAGATCGAAAGCGCCGACCGCGTCGACCTGCTCTGCGCTTTCGTACGCTTCGCGGGCCTGCGCCTCGTCCGCCCCGCGCTCAAGCGTCTGCTCGATCGCGGCGGCGAGCTTCGTGTCATCGCGTCCGTCTACACTGGCTCCACAGAAAAAAGGGCCCTCGACGAGCTCGTCGCCCTCGGTCCCAAGGCACGCGTGAAGGTTTCCTACGAGACGAACCAAACCCGCCTTCACGCCAAAGCCTGGCTCTTTCATCGCGCTACCGGCCTCGACACCGCCTACATCGGCTCGTCGAACCTCACCCACACCGCCCTCGTCGAAGGTCTCGAGTGGAACGTGCGCGTGTCGCGGGTGGACAACCCCGCCATCCTCGAGCGCGTCTCCGCCACCTTCGAGCAGTACTGGAACGAACGCGAGTTCGTCGACTACGTCCCCGCCGAAGACGGCGACCGGCTCGAAACCGCGCTCGCCCAACAGCGCGCCGGAAACGACACCACCGACGCCGACACGATGACTGCCGTCCTGGCGCTCGGTCTCGAGTTCGAGGCAAAGCCCCACCAGAACGTCATTCTCGAACAGCTCGAAGCGGAACGTCGCCGCGGCCACATGAAAAACCTCGTCGTCTCCGCCACGGGCACCGGCAAGACGTGGGTCTCGGCCTTCGACTACGAGCGTCTGCGGAAAGCCGGTCACGACCGCCTCCTCTTCGTCGCCCATCGCGAGGAAATCCTCGAGCAGAGCCGCCGCATCTTTCAGCTCGTCGTCAAAGATCCCGAGTTCGGCGAGCGCTGGGTCAAGGGCGACCGCCCGAGCATCGGCCGACACGTCTTCGCCAGCATCCAATCGCTCGCCCGCCACGTCGACGCCATCGATCCCGCCGCCTTCGACGTTGTCATCATCGACGAGTTTCACCACGCCGCCGCGCCTTCCTACGACGCGCTCCTACAGAAACTGAAACCCCACGTCCTGCTCGGCCTCACCGCCACTCCCGAGCGCGCTGACGGTAAAAGCGTGCTCGGCTGGTTCGACGGCCGCACCGCCGCCGAGATCCGCCTCTGGCAAGCGCTCGACCAGGGCCTGCTCTGCCCGTTTCACTACTTCGGCGTTGCCGACGGCACCGATCTCAGCGCCATTCAGTTCCGCCGCGGCCGCTACGTCTCCGGCGAGCTCGAGAACGTTTTCACCGGCGACGACATGCGCGTCCGCCAGTTCGTGTTGCCCGCCATCGACAAGTACGTCGGCGATCCCTCCCGCATGCGCGCTCTCGGCTTCTGCGTCGGGGTCGAGCACGCCAAGTTCATGGCCAGTCGCTTCGTGCAGGCCGGCCTACCCGCCATCGCCCTCCACGCCGATTCCCCCGACGACGAGCGCAAAGGCGCCGTCGGAAGGCTCCGTCGCGGTGAGATCCGCGCCATCTTCACCGTCGATCTCTTCAACGAAGGGGTCGACATCCCCGAAGCCGACACTGTTCTTCTATTGCGCCCCACCGAGAGCGCCACGGTGTTTCTGCAACAGCTCGGCCGCGGCCTCCGCTGGGCCGAGAACAAGAGCGTGCTCACCGTGCTCGACTTCATCGGCCAGGCCCATCGCGACTACCGCTTCGACGTCCGCTACCGCGCGCTCGTCGGCGGCACCCAAAAAGAGCTCGAGCGAGCCATCGAAAACGGCTTCCCGCTCCTTCCCCCCGGCTGCGCCGTGCACTTCGAGCGCACCGCGCAAGAGCTCGTTCTTCAGAACCTCCGGCAATCCATCTCGAACGCGCGCGCCCTCATGCTCGACGACTTGCGCGCTCTCGGCCCGGCCACCCGCCTCGGCGAGTTCCTCCAGGAAACCGAACGCGAGCTCGAGGACGTCTACGCCCGCCCCACCGCCAAGAGCTCGTTCATTGCTCTAAGAAGAGACGCCGGTCACGACGTTGCCCGAGCCACCACAGACGAGCCCCACTACGCCAAAGCCTTCAACCGCCTCCTCCACATCGACGACACCGAACGCCTAGAAAAATGGCGCACCTGGCTCACCGCCGCGGCCCCACCGCCCCCCGCCAACGACGGCACCCGCGACCAACGCCTCCAATGGATGCTCTTCGCCGTCCTCGGCCACCGCCGCCGCCCCATCGCCGAGCTCCCCCAAGCCCTCGCCGAGCTCTGGTCCGCGCCCACCCTCCGCGAAGAGCTCACCGACATCCTCACCGAGCTCGCCGATCGCACCCGCACCGTCGACCACCCCCTCGACCCCACAGGCTCCGTCCCGCTCAGAACCCACGCCCACTACAGCCTCCTCGAAATCGTCGCCGCCTACGGCCTGCTCGGCCACAAGACCGGCGCCCTCCTCCAAACCCAAGTCGGCGCCCTCTGGGTCCAAGAGCACCAAACCGAACTCCTCTTCGTCACCCTAGAAAAATCCGCCTCCGACTACTCCGAAACCACCCGCTACCAGGACTACCCCATCTCCCCGAAGCTGTTTCACTGGGAGTCGCAGAACACCGTGTCTCCCACCTCGGAGAAGGGTCGCCGGTACATCGAGCACGCTGCCCGAGGCGAACGCATCGTGCTCTTCGTGCGCGAGCGCAAGGACGGGTCGCGCGGCGAGACCCTGCCGTACGTGTGCCTGGGGGAGGTGGAATACGTGTCGCACGAAGCGGAGAGACCGATGCGGATCGTGTGGGAGCTCGAGCGCGAGATGCCGGCGGGGTTGTTTCAGGAGGGGAAGTTGGCGGCGGGGTGAGGGAACTCGGCGGGCAGCCGCAGAATGGTTGGGGCCAGCTCGTGGTAGCGGGCGCGTCTCCGCCGTGTTGCTGCTCGGATGCCGGTCGCGTGGACCAGTGAGCGTGCTAGGTAGCCCCTCAATGCACGCGGAGACACTGACGAACCAATCCAAAGCAGTCATCGCGGACCTTTCCGATCGATTCTTGAGAAAGAATGAATTTTGGGTGGACGGTCGTGCGATTAGGGGCTCGATGTCGGGCGACTTGGAATCAAAATTCCAGTCCTTGGAGAAGCTCGTCAAAGGTCACTACATCCAACGATCTGGGAAGCCCCCGGACGACAGATATTCGCTGACGCTTCACGGGGCGCTACATGGGAACCATCGCCAGGCGTTCAACACGACAGTCACCGAAGTGCTCCGAGCAATACAAAGAAAGGAGGAGCTTAAGCGGGGGTTTGGCACGTATGACCGCGCAGACCTTGAGAGTGGGTCCGAGGTACTGAGGGACGTATGGTCCGGAGAGAGCGACGCACGACTCAGCAACTATCTCATGCTCAGTGAGCTGTGCGAGCCGAGAACGAACAGCCCGCCATGGGGACGGCCGCGCGACATCGAGCATATCCTCGACGTGAAGGACGCCTACCAGCTTTCTGAAATGCGGCTAGATGCGCTGGCCAAGGCGTCTCGCAGGGTTCGGTCTGCGCAGACGGTGGCTCCCCACCCGGACGACCTGATGGACCGGATCGGAGTGGTGATGAGAAGCGACGCGCTCAGAGCCATAGTTCAGCAGGATGCACGCGACTTGGTCGCTGCCGAAGCACACGAGCTGTGGAAACCAACTATGCTGCTAGCGGGCGCGATACTCGAGGGGGTCTTGCTGGATGTACTTGGACGGCGGGCCGACAAGTGCCAACACCGGATGCGGAAGGGCAGATTCCCGAAGGATGCGAGGCTGATGCAGCTGATCGAAATCGCGCGTGATGAGGGATTGATTACGAAGCTGACGAGTGACATCGGTCAAGTCGTGCGGGGCCATCGGAACTTGATTCATCCCCGTCTGCAACTCCAGGATGGAACCACAGTCGACCGACATCGAAGCACGGCGATAACCAGCTTCCTAAGAATGGTCGTAGGGGACTTGGCCGATCCGAGCGGTCAGGAGCGGATCGCGAAGTGGGCGAAATCCAAGTAGGCGCGTCGCGCGCCGCGGATGGTTGCCACGCCCTCCCGCGGACTATTGTTGACTCCCGTCGGCAGTGAACAACGACGCGGCATCCGACGTGACCTTCCTGTTCACGAGGACTGCTCATCTTATTTGCGATCAATGGCCGAACAACCTCCCATCTTCAAGACTAAGGGCCATGGAGGTACGCTCCAGCCACGGCTCGGTGGCGGGTCGCTTGAGGGGGTCTCACGGTGCCGGCAGAGAACGCCCAAAAAGTACTTCAGTACGTTCGCAGCAAACCCGGGCGAAAGGCCCGGGCCATCGCGAAGGAGCTCTCGCTCGACCGAAAGGAGGTCAACGCTGCGCTGCACGCGCACTCCGGCGACCTCGTTCGGCAGGACGACGAGTACTGCTGGTGGCCCGCTTCCAACGGTGAGCTGCACGTCGAGCTACCACGGGCATGCACGATCAACAGGTTCGTCGGGACGTTGACGTCCTGTGGCGGGTTTCAGGATGGCAACCGGCGTATCGAGCTCGAGGTTCCTGCGAAGTGCTTCATGCCCGTGTCCGGCATGGCCTTGCTCACTGCCTGGGGTCTCCAGCAGCGCGCCAAAGGAGTCGAACTCGACATCACCGGTGACGTAGGCACTCGCGCTTACCTTTCCCGCATGGACGTGTTCGAGGTGCTCGGCGTCTCGTTCACGGAGAAGTTCGACCGTCTGCCTGAAGCGGGCCGCTTCATCCCGGTGAAGCTCATCGAGGACTACGACGGATGCAGCGCCGCCGTGAACGCGGTCTGCGATCTCGTGATCCATCAGTTCGACGATGCCCGCCAGTTCCTCCCCGCTCTCGAATGGGCGGTGAACGAGATCACCGACAACATCCTGATTCACTCGGAGAGCGCGACGCCCGGCGTCGTGTGTGCGCAGTTCTACCCGCAGCGGAAGCGTCTCGAGGTGGGGATCTGCGACATGGGCAGGGGCCTTCGCGCTTCGCTCGGGGAGGCCATGACCCTCGACTCCGACGAAGAAGCCATCCACCAGGCGACCAAGCGTGGGGTCACCCGCGACTCCACCGTGGGTCAAGGCAACGGGCTTGCCGGCTCGCTCGACATCGCCAAGGTGAACGGGGGCGCGTTCGAGATCTGCACGGGAGCGGTCACGTGTCGTTTCACCGCCGACGGTCTTGCGAAGGTGACCGCCCACGAGCACATGCCGGGGACGGGCGTCGCCCTGTCGCTCAAGACGGACCGCCCGGTCGACCTCGGTGAAACCTTCATCGGCGCGCCCAACTTCACATTCCTCGAAGGCGAGGCGATTCGCATTACCGAAGCCGGCGGCATTCGAGTCCGGGAGGAATGCGCCCATACCGGCGCGCGGCCCCCGGCCAAGTACCTCCGGCGGAAGATCCTTTCGCTCCTTCCCGACCTGGAGGGCGTCCTCGTCCTCGACTTCGACGGTGTGTCGAGCGCTTCGAGCAGCTTCCTCGACGAGCTGCTGGGCAGGCTCGCCGGCGAGCTCGGGGCCGCCGGGTTCCACGAGCTCATCCAGGTGCGGAACATGACCGAGCACCTGCGGGCCATGGCGAACGTGGTCATCGAGCAGAGAATGTCCACGGATACTGAAGAGGGCATGTCCTTGAAGGTGGAATGATGGGGACGACATCGAGACCACCGGCGCCCCGAGGATCTGAACCGTCCAATGCCCGTTGCTCCCCAGTCCCCGCCTGGTGATCCTCATTCCCATGCCCGCACTCAACGCCGCACGAAAGCGCCAAGCGCTCGAGGCCCTCGCGGCTGGGCGTCTCAAGGACCTCGTCAAGCAATACCAGCTCGAGGTCGATGATCTTCGACAACGGGAGCTTCTGGTCGAGGCGCTCGCCGACGGGCGCCGTGTCGACTTCGCGGCCCTGCTCGACGATCTGAAGCGAGACGAGCTGAAGGCGATGTGCTCGGCGCTCGAGCTCGACGACAGCGGCAAGAAGAAGGAGGTGCTCGTGGAGCGGCTACTGAACGGTGAGGCCAGTTCCGATGGCGCGAAGGGCAAGAGCTCCGAGAGCGCCAAAGGCCAAGAAGGGTCTCCACCACCAGGTGCACCTCCGACGCCGGCCCGTCAGTTCAGCGGCTTTAGCGAGATGTCGAGCTTCATCTGGTCACTCGCCGATCTGCTGCGAGGCCACTTCAAGCACCACGAGTTCGGCAGCATCATTCTGCCGTTCACGGTGCTTCGCCGACTCGACTGCGTGCTCGAGGACACGAAGCCGAAGGTCCTCGAGAAACATGCCAAGCTGAAGGGCGGGAACATCAAGAACCTCGACCCGATCCTGAACAAGATCACGGGCGTCGGGTTCCACAACGTCTCGAAGCTCGACTTCGATCGGCTCAAGGCGGACCCGAACCACGTCGAGCAGAACGTCCTGTCGTACATCCGGGGCTTTTCGGAAAACGCCCGGGACGTGCTCGAGCAGTTCAACTTCGCCGAGAAGGTCGGCCGCCTCGAGCGGGCGAATCTACTCTATCTGCTCGTTCAACGGTTCGCCGAGGTCGAGCTGCACCCGCACGCGGTGCCGAACCATGTCATGGGCTCCGTGTTCGAGGAGCTCATCCGGAAGTTCGCTGAGCAGTCGAACGAGACCGCTGGTGAGCACTTCACGCCCCGTGAGGTCATCCGGATGATGGTGAACCTGCTCTTCATCGAGGACGATGACGTGCTTCGAAAGCCCGGGATCGTGCGTACGGTCTACGATCCCGCCGCCGGGACGGGTGGCATGCTGTCGAGCGCCGAGGAGTACCTCAGGGAGCTGAACCCCCAGGCTCGGCTCGAGGTCTTCGGCCAGGAGTACAACCCCGAGACGTACGCCATCTGCAAGTCGGACATGATGGTGAAGGGGCAGAACGCCAGCAACATCGTCATCGGCGATAGCTTCAGCAAGGACGGGTTCGCCGGGCACTCGTTCGATTACATGCTTTCGAACCCGCCGTACGGCGTCGAGTGGAAGTACGTCGAGAAGTTCGTGAAGGACGAAGCCGAGCGGGGGCATGCCGGTCGGTTCGGAGCGGGGCTGCCGCGCATCAACGACGGCTCGCTGCTGTTCCTCCAGCACATGATCTCGAAGATGAAGCCAGCGAAGAAAGGCGAGGACACGGGCAGTCGCATCGCCGTCATCCTGAACGGCTCGCCCCTGTTCACTGGCGACGCCGGCTCGGGGGAGAGTGAGATCCGCCGGTGGATCATCGAGAACGACTGGCTCGAAGCCATCGTCGCGCTGCCTGACCAGCTCTTCTTCAACACGGGCATCCACACGTACGTCTGGATCGTCACGAACAAGAAGCCGAAGGCCCGCAAAGGCAAGGTCCAGCTCATCAACGGCGTGAAGGCCTTCCGCAAGATGCGGAAGTCCCTCGGCAACAAGCGCAACGAGCTCGGCGACGAACACATCGACGAGCTGGCCCGCACGTACGGCGACTTTATCGTGGGCAAGGACTCGAAGATCTTCGACAACAAGGACTTCGGGTTCCAGAAGATCGTCGTCGAGTGCCCACTGCGGTTGAGCTTCCAGGCGTCGGTGGAACGTATCGAGCTGCTGAAGGAGCAGAAGGCCTTCCAGAACCTCGCCAAGAGCAAGAAGAAGGGCGCCAAGGGCGAGCGAGAGGTCGAGGAGGGCAAGGAGCTTCAGCGAGCCATCGTCACGGCGCCGGGAAGCTCGATGAGAGCAAGGTCTACAAGAACCGAGACCTCTTCGAGGACGAGCTCGAAGGCGTGCTGAAGGCCTCGGACATCAAGGTCGGGGCACCTGTGAAGAAGGCGGTCTTGTCGGCGCTCGGCGAGCGGGATGAGGAGGCGGACGTCTGCACCGACAAAAAGGGGGACCCCGAACCGGATTCCGACCTTCGGGACTACGAAAACGTGCCGCTGAAGGAGGACATCCACGAGTACTTCGAGCGGGAGGTGAAGCCTCACGTGCCGGATGCGTGGATCGACGAGACCAAGACCCGCATCGGCTACGAGATCCCGTTCACCCGGCACTTCTACGAGTACACGCCGCTTCGGCCGCTTGAAGAGATCGAGTCCGACATCAGGAAGCTCGAGGAGGAGATTCAGGGGATGCTGGGGGAGGTGCTGGCGTGACTGGTGAGGCCGACCACTGGTTCGGCAGTTCTCCGCCACACTGGACTGTTGCCCCGGTTTATGCCCGCTACGAGGTTCAGCTCGGGAAGATGCTCAACACCGAGGCCACGAGGGGAGACCACCTCGCCCCGTATCTCCGGAACAGCGACGTTCAGTGGGATCGAGTACGCATCGACGATCTTCCGCACATGAACTTCACTCCTGACCAGCGGAAGAAGTTCGAGCTACGGACGGGTGACTTGCTCGTGTGCGAGGGCGGCGAGGTTGGACGAACCGCAATTTGGCGGGGCGAACTTCCGGTCTGTTTCTTCCAGAAGGCGGTTCACCGCTTGCGAGCCCGCAAGCAAACGGACCTGCCACGCTACCTCTATTACCTGATGGCGGCGGCAGCTGGGCGAGGCGCCTTCGTAGCGGGCGGCAACAAGAGCACCATCGTACATCTGACTGCAGAGAAGCTCCGAGTCCATCGATTTCCGTTTCCGCCTCTGGAAGAGCAACGAGCCATCGCCTCCTTCCTCGACCGCAAGACCGCCGCCATCGACGAGCTCATCAAGAAGAAGGAGCGGCTCATCGAGCTGCTTCAGGAGAAGCGCCAGGCCCTCATCACGGAGTCCGTCACCAAGGGCCTCGATCCCAGCGTGCCGATGAAGGACTCGGGCATCGAGTGGCTGGGGGAGATTCCAGCGCATTGGCGTGTAGTTCCTAGCAAGTGGCTCTTCACTGAGAGCAAGAGGCGAGCCCAGCCGGGCGACGAGCAGTTGTCGGCTACTCAGGCGTACGGTGTGATCGCGCAGGCAGAGTTCGAACGTCTCGAAGGTCGCCAAGTAGTGCACTCGCTGCTTCATCTAGAGAAGCGGAAGCATGTCGAGCTTGACGACTTTGTGATCAGCATGAGGAGCTTTCAAGGTGGACTCGAACGGGCGTATGCGACGGGCTGCATCAGGTCGTCCTACGTCGTACTGCGGCCATCCGCTGAGGTGCACGTGCCGTTCTTCGCTTCCCTCCTCAAATCGGCAGCGTACATTCAGGCACTACAGGCCACGGCGAACTTCATCCGGGATGGACAGGACATGAACTTCGGCAATTTCGCTCTAGTCCAGCTCCCGCTGATACCAATCGCTGACCAGCAGGCAATAGCGAAAGTCCTCGACACGGAAATCGCATGGATGGACCGGTTGCGAGCGAAGCTCAGGGAGGGTGCGGCGCTGCTCCAGGAGTACCGCCAAGCCCTCATCACCGCCGCCGTCACGGGAAAGATTGACGTTTCGAGGGAGGCGGCGTGAGCGACGTCAACCGCATCGATGGCCATGCCCGCACGGTTCGCCAGCTCCTCGCTGACGCTCGGTACACCATCGACTTCTACCAGCGTGAATACGCTTGGCAGGAGCGCCAAGTGCGGGAGCTCGTCGATGATCTGACGGGGAAGTTCGATGACTTCTACGACGAGAGCCACGAACGCCACCAGGTGAGCGGCTACGGTCACTACTTCCTCGGGTCAGTGGTCATCAGCCACAAGCGAGGACAACGCTTCATCGTCGATGGGCAGCAGCGCCTGACGACCTTGACGTTGCTGCTGATCCACCTTCACCACCTGCAGGCGGACCGGGACGACCGGGTACAGGTCGACAGCCTGATCTTCTCGACCAAGTACGGGCAGCGGAGCTTCAACCTCGAGGTGCCCGACCGCGCCGAATGCATGGACAAGCTGTTCAGCGGAGAGACGTTCGATCCCGACGGGGCGAGCGAGTCCGTGCAGAACATCGCCGCTCGGTACGGCGACATCCAGGATGCGTTCCCGGAGGAGCTGACGGAGCGGGCGCTGCCCTTCTTCGTGGACTGGCTGCTCGAGAACGTCCACCTCGTCGAGATCGAGGCGTACTCGGACGAGGACGCCTACACGATCTTCGAGACGATGAACGATCGGGGTCTGTCGCTGAGCTTGCCCGAGATGCTCAAGGGGTACGTGCTCGCCAACGTCCAGGTCGAAGAGAAGCAGCGCCGCGTGAACGACCTGTGGAAGCGCCGGATGCAGGAGTTCAAGGACATCGACAAGGAAGAGGACGTCGACTTCTTCAAGCACTGGCTCCGGGCGAAGTACGCTCAGACGATTCGCCAGGGCAAAGGGGGCGAGAACCGGGACTACGAGCGCATCGGCTCCGAGTTCCACCGGTGGGTTCGGGACCGGCGCGACGAGCTAGAGCTCGACGGCACCGATACGTTCGTACGGTTCGTCGAGCGCGATCTCGACTTCTATGCCAAGCAGACGCTCCGGATTCGTCGGGCCGGTCGAGTCTTCATGACCGGGCTCGAATCGATCTACTTCAACGAGGAACGGTCGTTCACGACTCAGACGCAGGTCCTACTCGCCGCGCTCCATCCGGATGACGGCAAGGGGGTTATCGACCGCAAGCTGCAGCTCGTGTCCGACTACCTCGACATCTGGATCACTCGCCAACGGTGGAACTATCGCTCCACGGCGCAGAGAGTCATCCGGTACAAGTTCTTCACTCTGACGAAAGAGCTGCGAGGACGGTCCGTGGAGGAGCTGTCCACGTTCCTGCGTGAGCGACTCGAGACGGATAGCGAGACCTTCGCCAAGAACCTCGCCTTTCGAGCACGAGGTCAGAACTTTCATGCCGTGCGTCACATCCTGGCCCGCCTGAGCTACTGGGTGGACACGCAGTGCGGCATCGCCTGCCGCTTCGAGGACTACATCAACCACGGCAAGGGCCGGCCGTTCGAGGTCGAGCACATCTGGGAGAACCAGCCGGGGCGATTCACCGAATGGTTCGAGCACCCTTCGGAGTTCGAGCGTGCTCGGAACAGAATCGGCGGACTGGTCCTTCTCCAGCGGGGCTATAACCAGAGCCTGAGCGACAAGCCCTACGCAGCGAAGCGGGACGCGTACCTCGCCCACGGCGCTAGCCTTCTGACGAAGAGCCTGCATCCGGACGCGTACAAGAACAACCCGAGCTTCACGGCGTTCATCGAGCGGACGGGCTTGCCGTTTCGTCCCATCGACAAGTTCGATCCCGACGCACAGCGAGAACGCCAAGAGCTCTATCTCCGCGTCGCCGAATGGGTCTGGAATCCGTCTCGCCTCGACCTGGACGGTGAGAAGCCACCCAATCCCGAGCCGCTGCTAGACCCGGAAGATCAGGCGGAAACGAACGTGGAGCCTGCGCTGCGCCACGAGCTTCGAAGCAGATTTTTCACGAAGCTCATCGAGCACGCCAAGCAACAAGGCGAGCTGCACGGGCACCTCTCCCCAACGAAGTACGTCTGGCTCGGCGCTCGGAAGGACGGCTTCTGGTGGAGCTACTACTCCGTTCAGCACGAGACGCGCGTTGCACTCGTGATCTCGACGTTTGGCGCGGAGCGCAACAAGGAGCTCTTCGACCAACTGGCCACGCGGAGGATCGAGGTCGAGAAAGCCTTCGGAGGCGAGCTGAACTGGCTTCGAATGGACGACAACAAGGAAAGCCAGATCTCGTTCACCGTGTCCGGCGGGTACGCAGACGAGGGCGAGTACGAAGCGACGATTGGCAAGGCCGTTGACGCCATGCGGCGTCTCCATGCTGCGCTATCGAAGCCAGCCGCTGATGCGAAAGTCATCGAGATAGACTGAGATGGCGAGAACGAGGGAGATTCACCTGGAGGACGCCGTGGAGGACCACCTCCTCGAGCATGGCTGGCTGAAAGGCGACCCCAAGGATTTCGATCCCGAGCTCGCCATCGACCAGACCCAGCTCTTCGCCTTCATCGAGGCAACGCAGCCCGAGCTCTGGGCCGAGCTGAAGAAGCAGCACGGCGAGGGCATCCAGCAGACCGTCATCGACTGGCTCGTGAAGGCGCTCGACAAGAAAGGCACGCTCGACCTCATCCGACACGGGCTGAAGTTCTACGGCAAGACGATCAAGCTCGCGTACTTCCGACCGTCCCACGCCCTGAACCCGGACATCCTCGCCCTGTACGAGAAGAATCGGACGGTCGTCACGCGCCAGGTTCGCTGCAACCCGGATACAAACGAGACCGTTGACACCGTGCTGAGTCTGAACGGCCTGCCCATCGCCACTGTCGAGCTCAAGAACCCGATGACGGGGCAGAACGTCGAGCACGCCAAGAAGCAATACAAGCACCGGGACCACAAGCTGAAGCTCTTCCAGTTCAAGAAGCGGGCGCTCGTCCACTTCGCGGTCGATCCGAACCTCGTTTACATGACGACCCGGCTGTCAGGACAGCAGACGAGGTTTCTGCCGCTCAACCGGGGCCATCAGGATGGCGGCGGCAATCCTCCCAACCCGAACGGTCACGCCACGGCCTACCTCTGGGAGGAGGTTTGGCAGCGGGACAGTTTTCTCGACATCGTCGCCCGGTTCATCCACTTGCTCGAGGAGGAGAAGACGGTCGGCGGCAAGAAGACGACGAAGGAGCTCGTCATCTTCCCCCGTTACCACCAGCTCGATGCCGTTAGGAAGCTCGAGGCGACGGCACGCACCGAGGGACCCGGTGAGAGCTACCTCGTTCAGCACTCCGCCGGCAGCGGCAAGAGCAACTCGATCGCTTGGCTCGCTCACCGACTCAGCGAGCTTCACGACGAAAAGGACAACAAGGTCTTCGACTCAGTGGTCGTGATCACCGACCGCAGGGTGCTCGACAAGCAGCTTCAGGACACCATCTACCAGTTCGAGCACAAGAAGGGCGTTGTCGAGCCCATCGACAAGCACTCGAGCCAGCTAGCCGAGGCGCTTGGCAAGGGCACGCCGATCATCATCACGACCGTTCAAAAGTTCCCGTTCGTGACCGAAAAGATCGGGGAGCTTCCGAACCGAAGCTACGCAGTGGTCGTGGATGAGGCACACGGCTCGCAAGGCGAGGCTTCTCGAGAGATGAAGCAAGTGCTCGCGCCCAAGAGCCTCGAGGAAGCAGAGCAGCTCGACGCGGAAGAGACGGACTGGGAGGACAGGAGAAACGCCGTCGCCGCATCAAGGGGCAGGCAGCCGAACCTGAGCTTCTTCGCGTTCACTGCCACGCCTAAGCCGAAAACGCTCGAGCTCTTCGGAAGATCCGGACCGGACGGCAAGCCCGTCCCGTTCCACCTCTACACGATGCGGCAGGCGATCGAAGAGGGCTTCATCCTCGACGTGCTGCGGAACTACACGACGTACAAGACGTACTACCGGTTGGTGAAGGCGGTCGAGGACGACCCGAAGGTGCCGAAGAAGAAGGCGGCCCGCTCGCTCGCCCGCTTCATGAGCCTGCATCCGCACAACATCGCGCAGAAGACAGAGGTCATCGTCGAGCACTTTCGCCAGAACGTCCGCCACAAGATCGGCGGTCGCGCGAAGGCCATGGTCGTCACGAGCTCCCGGCTACACGCCGTCCGGTACCGGCACGCGTTCGACAAGTACATCCGAGAGAACGGATACGGCGATATCAGAGTTCTCGTGGCGTTCTCCGGCAAGGTCAAGGACCCGGACACGGGCGCGGAGTTCACCGAGCCCGGCATGAACATCGACGAGAAGGGCAAGGCCATCAGCGAGCGCCAGCTTCCCGAGCGGTTCGACACCGACGAGTTCCAAATCCTGCTGGTGGCGAACAAGTTCCAGACCGGTTTCGACCAGCCGCTGCTGCACACGATGTACGTCGACAAGCGACTGTCCGGGGTCCAGGCCGTGCAGACGCTCTCCCGACTCAACCGAACGCACCCGATGAAGTCGGACACGTTCGTCCTCGACTTCGTGAACGACGCCGAGGAGATCCAGCGCTCGTTCCAGCCCTACTACGAGCAGACGACCATCTCGGAGAAGGCCGACCCGCAGCAGCTCTACCACCTGCAGGGCGAGCTCGAGGCCTCCCACGTCTTCCTCGACTCCGAAGTCGAGGCCTTCTGCAAGATCTTCTACGCGCCGAAGTCGCAGCAGTCCGTGAGGGATCACGGGCTAATGAATGCGCAGCTCAAGCCGGCCGTGGATCGGTTCACCGCGCTCGAGGACGACCAGAAGGAAGAGTTCCGCAATCGCCTCTCAGGCTTCGTGAGCCTCTACGGCTTCCTCGCGCAGGTCATGCCGTTCCAAGACGACGACCTCGAAGGCCTGTACACCTTCGGGCGGTTTCTTCTGAAGTCCCTGCCTCGACCGGGATCAGGAGGCGTGATCGATCTCGATGACGACGTGTCGCTTCGGTACTACCGGCTTCAGAGGACGGGCGAGCGGGACATCGTGCTGAAGATTGCAGAGCCGGTCCAACTCCGGCCAGTGTCGGCGGTGGGCACCCGGATGGCCAAAGACGAGGAGGTGGAGCTCTCGACCATCATCGAGGTTCTGAACGAGCGTTTCGGAACGAGCTTCACCGAAGCCGACCGGCTGTTCTTCGAGCAAGTCATCGAAGAGGCAAAGGCCGACGACGAAATGGTCCAGCAGGCGAACGCGAACGACCTCGATAACTTCTCGCTCGCTGCAAAGCAGAAGGTTCAGGACCTGATGATCGCGCGCCTCGAGGAGAACGAGGGGATCGTGACGAAGTACTTGAACGAGGACGAGTTTCGCGAGGTGGCGTTCCGGGAGCTGGCGAAGAGGATCTACGAGGACGTGCGGTCACCCGACTCCGAGCCATGAGCGCTGCAACGAAGAAGGCACGACCGAAGGGGCAGGGTCGTCCTTCCGCTACAAGATGGGTGGAGAAGTCTCCTAAAGGGCCTATAATTTGTGTAGACTGTACTTCCTATTAAATCTGGGCAAGGCAGCGGCCTAGGGTGCTTAAGGGAAACATGGCTCAAACGAACTGGCTGATGCGACTATCCTGGCTGGACGGTGCACGCGAAGTCGCCGAGGCCGAAACAGAGGGGGAACATTCTTTCGTTGATCGCGCGAAGAGCTTCTTGAAAGTCAAGGACGGCGATCTGCTGGTGTTTATCGACGGAAGTGGCCTGGAGCTGACCTTCCTCGCGGTTGCACGGTTCGTTCGCATAGAGCGCACCGTTGCTGACGCTAGTGGGAACGAAGGACCGTGGCGCATCTACGTACGAGAAGCCTCACGGTTCCCCGAAGAGGGGAGATTGGGAGACTTGATGTACAGCCTTACGCAAGTTGCGAACTTCAAGACTCCGTCTCTGCACTTCAAGCACCATGGAAGGATGGCCGACGCCGACCTCCAAACTATCCTCGAGGGAACTGTCAGCTGGGAACGTTCCGTCTACTATGGCTTGCTGCGAAACTTGCCGTCAGAGTGGCGGGAATACGTACAGGCCGCCGCAAGCGTCGCGCAGCTGTCGCCCGGGGATCCGGATGCGCCCGGCAAGCTCAAGTCTGCACTGCCCATCGATTCGCTCGTGGCTGTTCTGGAAGAGGTCGCGTATGCGCCAGCCGTACTCGCAAGTGAAATACGGCGGCTTCGAGCGGCGGTTGAAACATTCGCTCCCCCGGCGGAACAGGTCGTGTTGGAAGACGAGGTCGGTACGGAATGGAACCTGTCGCGATTTATCAACTTAGCGGGGTCCGCGCGCGCTGAGTTGGCCGACGACTGGGACAGAAACCTCTCGCGCGAGCGTAGGGCACTCGAAGTTCTTGATCCCGGACAGGAACGCTTTAGGGGGTTGGAATGGCGGCTTCCTCACTGGTAGGCGAAATACATCGCCTCTCCAAGAGCATCGGCAAGGTGCTTGGTAACCTACCCGGCATCGATCCGCTCGGGAGTGAATCTAGAAAATCCACCACGGCGTTTCTCTTCGAGGTGCGAGTCCTCTGGATTTTGTTGCTCGAGCTTGAACGAGCGGGTTGGAATATCCAGACCCACCCAAAGTCAGGTCGCTTCACGTACGCGCGTGCCCCTGCGAAGAAAGGGAACCGAAGCTACTACAAGATCAGCAACGGACCCCACACGTTTCACCTCTGTCACGGGACGATGATTGTAGACCGCCATGACCAACCACGAGCCCCCGACATCAGTCTTCAGAGTTCAGACGCAGGAGACGACCCGACATACGAGCACGTTCTGGCCTTCTGGGACATGAAATGGCGGGGCAGGCTCACGCCATCGTCTCCTTCAGAGTTTCACTCCGATGACACAGTAACAGACCAAGAATTCGCAAGGTTCGCCCTGCTTCGCAAATGGCTTGAACCGCCCGCACCCGGCAGTGCGAGCGACGTTCTCGATGATTGGCCACCGGCTTTTGAGGTTGTCGGCATCATCACGAACGGCCGAATGCCCACCGAACCCGAGTCGGTATTTCTTGAATGTCAGGTCAGTGCCGTGGAGCATATGGCTTCCGTCGAGGATCAGACGCAGCCTACGCGGACCGAGCACATCAAGCACCGTCGGGCGCGTGGCAAGATCTGAACGCGCAAGTCACGGGAATCTGGTCGCTCTCTAAGCCTGCATTCCGATCTGTCGATCCCCCAGACGCTGTTCTACAACAGCCTGCTTAGGCGGCGTCCGAGAACAATGGAAACGTGATGCGATGGAAACGGGATGGAAACGCTGGGTCGGTGCAATCAATGCATGACGCAGATCGACGACTCACGAGTTGAAGAGATCTCCGAGAAGTTCGCGTTGTTGTCGCCGG
>JAJDAH010000161.1 GCA_029261965.1 Polyangiaceae bacterium | reverse complement strand
GGTCGTTGCCGGGGATGATGCGGCTCGACATGATCACCGTATCGCCCGCCTCGAGTTCGAACCCGGGATATTTCCCCGCGGCGATGCGACTGAAGCTCGACCGAGGCTCCCCTTGAGTGCCGCCCGCCAGCACCATGAGCTCGTCCCGCGGCCACCCTTGCGCCTTGTCCTGAGGAATGAGCAAGTCGCTCGGCCAGTCGAGGCGACCGATCTCGGTCGCCACCTCGCTTTGAGTGCGCAAGCTGCGTCCGAGCAAGCAAATCTTGCGCCCGGTTCGAACCGCGATTTCCCCGAGCATCATGAGGCGCTGGATGTTGCTCGCGAACAACGCCACGACGACGAGTCCCTTCGACTCGGAAACGAGCTCGAACAGCGTCTCTCCAACGAGTTTCTCGGGCCCCGCCTCTACGGTCCTGTCGACGTTGGTGCTGTCGCTCAAGAGCAAGTCCACACCCTCGTCGCCAAGCTCACTGAGGCGCGTCTCGTCGGTGGGCTCACCGTCCGGTGGGTCAGGGTCGAACTTGAAATCGCCGGTGTGCAAGACACGTCCGGCCGCTGTTCGGATCGCCAGCGCTGACGCCTCCACAATCGAGTGCGCTACGCGAATCGGCTCGATTTCGAAAGGCCCCACGCCGTAGGTTTCCCCCGGCTGTGCCACGAGCATTTTCACGTCGCTCGGACGGAAATCGTGCTCCTGAAGCCTCCTCCTCGCCAAACCGAGGGCGTGCGGTGGGCCCCACACCGACACATCGAGATGCTCGAGCAGATAGGGGAGGCCCCCGATGTGATCTTCGTGACCGTGCGTCAAGAAAATCCCCGAGACGCGGTCGGCTCGCTCGAACAACCAGCTGAAGTCCGGATGGATGACGTCGATGCCGTGATCGTCGCTCGGAAAGTTGACTCCGCAGTCGACGACGAGGATGCCGTCCCGCTGCTCGATCGCGAGACAGTTCATTCCGATTTCACCGAGCCCACCGAGTGGAACGAGGCGAATCGCGTCCGTTGGCAGGTCAGTCACCAGGCACTAGTCCGCGTAGGGGTTGCTGGTATCATCGCCATGCAAACGGAGGAGAACACTCTGTGGCCGACATCAAGCGCGTCTCACCCGAAGAAGCCGAGCAACTGCTGGCTCGAGGATACACCTTCATCGACGTGCGGAGCGAGTCCGAATACGAGGCTGGTCACGTTCCGGCGGCGCGCAACGTCCCGATCCAACACGTCACCGCGGCAGGAATGACGCCCAACGCGGACTTCCTGTCGGTGATGCAACGGTGTTTCGGGACGGACTCGAAGTTGCTCGTTGGGTGCCGCTCCGGCGGTCGCTCCATGAAGGCTGCCAGTGTGCTGGCGGGGGCTGGGTTCACCGACGTCGTCGACCTGAGAACCGGTTGGGAAGGCTGTCGAGGCACCTTCGGCCAGCTCGAGCCTGGCTGGGGCAAAAAAGGCCTGCCGGTCGAAACCGGCCAGCCCGAGGGTTGCTGCTACGCGGACTTGAAGAAGACCTGAGGTCGCTACGGCGTCGCGGCGCGACCGGCGCGCTCGTAGTCGTCGGCCGCCTCCGCGATGAGCTCGGCATCGCGCGCGGCCTTCTCTGCTTCGGCAACGAGAGTGGCAGTAAACAGCGTCAGGCCCCAAATACCGTTGTCCCGCTTGCGGAACGGATATCTCGTGCCCTGGACGGTGGCCACGGTGGCACGTTCGCCACTGACTTCCACGCTCCGGACGCCCGACATGTCCTTCCGGAGGCGATCGAGCCACCTTCGTTCGCGAGCGTAGAGCGCGAATACGTCAGCCCCGTCGGTTGCAGCAGCGACCTTTTCGTACTTCGCCGCGAGGCGGCTCCTCTCGGGTTCGGGATACGACGCGAGTACTCGCTCGCGCGCCTGGCGGCGATATTGTCCGACGGTAAAACAAGCATGCTGCGCCGCGGTTTCGACGTAGGAAAAAAACGCTTCAGGTTGGTCACGATTGACCGCGCTCATCACCCGCAGATACGCCCCTTCCGGGGTTCTGTCGCTCGGGTACGTGAGCCACGAGTAGGCGAACCACCCGCCGAGCAAGGCAACTAGGCCGATGGCGGCGTAGGCGATCGGGCGGCGCGTCACGTTCGCGCTCTACCACGGGCGGATGGGCGCCGTCGTGCCGAGCCAAGCGGGCTCGTGCGCTCGCGCCGCCTCACTCGAGCAGCGTGAGCAGTCGCGGCAGCACGTGCCCCGCCCTGCCGTCCACGAGCACGCGGGCCGACGGATCGCCACGAGTTTCGCCACGGTTGACGATACCCACAGGCATCGCGCGAGAAGCCGCCTTTTTCACGAAGCGAAATCCCGAGAACACGGCCAACGACGAGCCCACCACGAGCAATACGTCGGCTTCGTCGAACACCGCCCAAGCGCTCTCGAGGATCGGCCGGGGTACACCCTCTCCGAAGAAGACGACGTTCGGCCGGATCACGCCGCCGCAGCGCTGGCAGGCGACGATGACAAACCGTTCGAAGTCCTGACCGAGTTCGGCATCGCCGTCGGGCGCGAGCTCAGCCGTGGACGCGAGCCACCCGGGGTTCTTCTCGGCCAGTCTCCGCTGCACCGAATCGCGATCCTCGAACGCCCCACATCCGAGGCATCGCACCTCGGCCAGCGCACCGTGCAGCTCGACGACCTTTTTGCTCCCCGCCGCTCGATGCAGGCGGTCGACGTTCTGAGTGATGATGCCACGAACGGCGCCCCGCGACTCGAGCTCCGCGAGAGCCAGGTGCGCTTCGTTCGGCCGAGCTCGACCAAACCGCTCCCACCCGACGAACGCCCGCGCCCAGTAGCGGCGTCGCAGAACGGCGTCGTCGCGAAAACTGCGCCACTGCATCGGATTCTTCGCGCGCTCGCGGCTGCCCTCTCCGCGATAATCGGGGATCCCGGACTCGGTGCTGCAGCCCGCTCCGGTCAGGACGACGGTTCGGCGGCCGCGAAGTAGACCGGCCAGCTCGCTCACCGGGTCGTTGGTCGAGGGGTTCGACATGGAGAAACTGAGCGCAATCGTGGCACCGAGACCCGCTGATCGGTAGTCGTGCTTGTCACTAGGGGGGAACGAGCGCTAGGGCTGGAACCCATGCGGTCGGGAATGCGCGTTGCGGTCGTGGTCCCCGCTTTCCGCGAAGAACGCCTGATTGTCCGCACGGCGACCACGATTCCAGCGTGGGTCGACGACATCTACGTCGTCGACGACGCCAGCGACGATTCCACCGCGGACCGCGTACGCGCTCTCCACGACCCGCGCATCCGTCTGCTCCAGCACCCGAGCAACCGCGGAGTGGGACGAGCCATCGTCACCGGGTACCACGCGGCGACACGCGGGGGCGCCGACGTGGTCGCGGTCATGGCGGGCGACGGCCAAATGGACCCCAGTGACCTCGCCGATCTCCTCGCGCCGATCACGCGCCAGGATGCCGACTACTGCAAGGGCAATCGTTTCACTCACGCTGACGCGCGACGCATGCCCTGGGCACGTCGCTTGGCCGGCCGGGGGCTCTCGTGGGCGACGCGGGTGGCGACCGATCTGGAGGTCGACGACACCCAATGTGGCTACACAGCCATCAGCAGCTCGGCGGTACGATTGCTACCGCTCGAGGTGTTGTGGCCGCGGTACGGCTACCCCAACGACTTGTTGGCAATGCTTGCGGAAAATGGTCTGCGCGTCACCGAGGTGCCGGTGAGACCGGTCTACGCCGGCGAAGACAGTGGCGTGCGGCCCTGGCACGCGCTCGTCATCGTGGGCCTTTTGGCAAGCGCCTTTGCTCGCCGTCACTTCAAGACGAGGCGACTCCAGGCGAAGCCCCCGCAGCCATCCGCCGTGGGATCCGTGGCGTCGGGAGCGGCCGTGGCCAATGCCGCGGCTTCGGTCGGGGCGTCGAAGGCGGATTGGCAGAAATAGAGCTCGCCAGCGAATGTCGCCCAGTCGAACCGGCTCCAGAGATCCGGGTTGAACGCGTTGCTCGCCGCGTTCTGCGCAACGAGCATGTCCCGCGCATTGTCTATCGAAGAAATCGCGAAAGACGAGGTGCCCGACGACGTCGTTTGCGTCCAGGTGCTGTCTGCGACGTCGTGCACGGTGCCAAAGTCGTCGTCATAGCTACCGAAGATCTCCGCGACCTCCGCGAGCCTGGACCACGAGAATCCGCCGCAGCCCGAAGTCGGCGGGTCGCTCGGATCCGCTGGTCCCGCCGCTAGGGCGTCAGCTTCGGTCGCCGAGTCGAAGCTGACTTGGCAAAAGTAGAGGTCGCCCATGACCGTAGTCCATTCGAAGCGGCTCCAGAGATCCGGATTGAATTCGTTGTCCGGCGAGTTTCTAGCGACGAGAAACTCGGCCGTGTTGTCGAAGCGCCTCATTTCGAAGGCGGATGACCCCGACGAGGATGATTGTAGCCAGCGACGTGGGCTGACGGCGTGCGTCGTGTCGAAGTCGTCGCGATAGGTGCTCGAAATTTCCGGACCGATGAGCTGACTCCAGCCGAATCCACCGCAACCCGTGGAAGTCGGATCCGTGGCATCCGCAGGCGTCGCCGCCACCGCATCGGCTTCGCTCGCTCCGTCGAAAAGCGATTGGCAAAAGTACAGAGCTCCATCGAACCGTGTCCAGTCGAAGCGGCTCCACAAGCCCGGGTTGAAGTCGTTGTTGTCGTCGTTCTGGGCAATCAGCACCCGGTTGTCGTTGTCGAACTGCGTCACGGCAAACGAAGACACGGAACCCGACACACCCTGTAGCCAAACCGACTCGTCGATCTCGTGACCGCCGCCAAAGTCGTCGTCGTAGACACCGGCGATCGCCAGCGTCGAGGCGACTGGCGCGCCTCCGGACCCGCCTGCCCCCGCCGAGCCAGCCCGGCCACCTGCCCCTGCGGAACCGGCTGAGCCAGCCGAGCCGGAGATCCCCCCAGTGGCGCCGGATCCCGAAGCGCCCGCAGAACCCGCCGCGCCCGCGTCGGTGGAAGCGTCGTCGGAACAGCCCAGGACGAGGGCCGTCATCAGAGTGGTCGCAGCAAAACAGAGGTGCGTACGGTTCGTGGTTTCGAGTTTCATGGTTCTTCTCCTGGGGGGATTTCCGTTCCGCGACGGGGTTGGAGAAGCCGGGGCAGCGCACTTGGAGCGGGACCAAATGCAAAAAGCCCCTCGGCCGAATGAGACGGCGAGGGGCTCGAGAAGCTCCCGGAAATGCACCATCTGGTCTCACGCGGACCGAGTTGCCTGCTCGTTTCAGCTAGGTCTCCTGGCTAGTGGGTCTCGGAGCTTTGCTCCGGCGGTGCGACCAGCCTTCCCCGAGAAACTCGAGTGGCATCTTGGTCGCCCCTTCCCAGTCACAGTGGCGGGACCGCGCCGGAATCACACCGGCTTCCCTGTTACGCCCTGATTGGGCAGCTGAGCGAGGGTTCTGTTGGCGACGGCTACCTCATGAGCTCCGCGTTAGCACCGCCAAGCAAGACGCGTCAACGCACAGCTACCCTGCTAGCTCAGGCTTCGAGGGCGCGAGCCACGATGGTGTCGGCGTGCCTCAGCGCGTGCTCGAGGTCGAAGCAACGATCGAGCTCGTCAGCGTTCAAGTGCTTCTTGACCTCGTCGTCCTGACCCAACAACGAGCGAAAGTCGCCTTCTGTGGTGAACGCTTTCATGGCGCTCCGTTGGACGATCTCGTACGCCTGCTGCCGCCCGAGACCCTTTCCCACGAGCTTCAGCATTATCGCCTCGCTGAAAAAGAGCCCTCCGGTTCTCTCGAGGTTCTCCTTGCAGCGCTCCGGGTAGACGACCAGTCCTTCGACGAGCCCGCGGGCCCGGTCGATCATGAACGCCAAGGTCGCCGTGGCATCCGGCGCGATCATGCGCTCGACCGACGAATGCGAAATATCCCGCTCGTGCCAGAGCGCAACGTTCTCGAGTGCTGGGGTAACGGCCGAGCGCACGATCCGCGCGAGCCCGCACAGATTCTCGCTCAGCACTGGGTTGCGTTTGTGCGGCATCGCGCTCGAGCCCTTTTGACCTTGGCGAAACTTCTCCTCGGCCTCCCCCACCTCGTTTCTCTGCCAATGTCGCACGTTGGTGGCGAGGCGCTCGATACCGGCGGCGAGTAGCCCGAGCGACGAGAAGAACGCGGCATGGCGATCGCGCGCCACGACCTGGGTCGACACAGTTTCGGGTCGCAGGCCGAGCTTACCGAGCGCACTCGACTCGATCTCCGGCGAGAGGTGAGCGTAGGTCCCGACCGCGCCGGCAATTTTGCCAACGGCGATCTCTTCGCGGCCTGCCGAAAGCCGAGCCCGGCCGCGCTTGATTTCAGCGAGGTGTCCGGCCAGCACCACACCGAACGTCACGGGCTCCGCGTGGATTCCATGCGATCGGCCGATCATCGGCGTTCGGGCGTGCTCCTTCGCTCGGCCGGCGAGCGCCGCGACGAGACCGTCGGTGCGAGCAAGAAGCTCGTCCGCGGCTCGAACGAGCAGCAACGCGAGACCCGTGTCGAGCACGTCACTCGATGTCATGCCTCGATGCAGCCACCTCGCCGGCTCGCCGGCCTTTTCTTCGACGTGGGTCAGAAACGCGATCACGTCGTGTCGAGTCCGCTTCTCGATTTCGTCGATGGCCTCGACGTCCGGCACGACATTCTGTGAGCGAATGCTCGCGGCGGCCCCTTTGGGCACGAGGTCGGCGTCCTCCATCGCCTCGCAAGCGGCAAGCTCGACTTCGAGCCACGTCTGATACTTCGTTTGATCCGACCAGAGGTCGCGGAAGTCATCGGGGGTGTAGCGGGGAATCATCGCGATGGTGCCTACCGCATCCGCGCGCGCGCGGCCACGGCGGCGCGACTCAACGAGATCGCTGCACTCTGACGCCGGGCTCGGCGTAGACCTCCGGGGGCACCTCGGCGTTCGGATCGAAACTGCAGCTCATGGTCCTATATTCGAGCGACCGTCCCGCGACCGGGTCGTCCCCAGGTCGGAAGAGCCACGAGTGGGCCAGGTCGTCGAGCAAGAGCAGAGCACGCTCTTTCTGCTTGCCCACGATGACGTCGAGAGAAACCGCATCCACCGCGCTGACGCACGGCCGTTTTCGCGTTCCTTGCAGCACCGTGCGTTCCGTCAACATCACTCGAAGGGGCTCCGTCACCCCCGTGATGATGACGGGATGTCTCGCGCCCGCGTGGTAAGCAACGCGCAACCTCGGCGTCTTGGCTCGCTCGTTCTTGTTGCACGCACGAGGCGGATTGCCGGTTGCAGACAGCAGGGGCAGCTCGATGCCATTGCTCAAGACGTCGCCGGTGGCTCGGAAGCGGTAGAACTGCGACGTGCCACGGCCAAATTCATCGACGAAGCTCGCCGTCAATCCCGGTTGGCTGCCGACGTACGCCATGTCGACGACGGAAACCAGACCGAAGTCAGCCGGCTTGGCGAGCCCAACGGTAAGCGCATCGAATTGCCAGCTCGACCCATCTCGCCGAGCACGCAGAAGCGCCGCACGATTCCGCGCGCGACAGAACGGTACCGAAACTCCATCGACCCTCGTCAACTCGTTGGGACTCGAACGGCATTCCCGGAGGGGCCAGGACAGCGACGGAATCGAGCTCAGCCGGCGACCGTCGACGAAGTGAGTGGTCTGTGCGTTCCCCGCTCGACCGTGAATCCGCACGTGCACGCCCCCGGGGGCGATGCTCAAAAGATGGGGTTTCGCTGCGCTCGCCCCGTGAGCGCTCCGGTCGGCGTCCGAGGGGTCCCACGGACCCGCGTCCGCCACAGTCGCTCGACCGACCTTGCCTTCGACGAGATCGTCCCAAACGACCTCGGCGTTGCGAATCGGCGCACCGGTGGATTTGGGCAGCTCGTAGCGTAGCGCCACCCCTCCCTCGAGCTGCGGTCGATACGTGAATGCGACGCTCTCTGGACGCGCGGACGGCGCCATGAGCACGATCGAATCAACCCGCGGGCGGCGACCACCGAACGCGTGATGCATGGTGACCGACGCCCTGACGGGGTCCACACTCGAGGCGAACCACGCCACCTTGCCGATCGCCGCGTCGCTGGCGTCCGGTACCTCGCTCACCCCGTCGAGTCGCTGCCAAGGCGCTTCGTCCACGGTGCAACTGATGGAAGTGCGCAGCTTGCGGTCGAAGAACACGCGCCGCGATCGCTCCGGAGGCGCGAGGAGGCCGAGGTCGTCATCCGCCTGACCGCGCCAGCCGACACGAGATAGTTCTTCGCCGACGATGCAGCCGCCAACGTGGCAAGCCACCTGCACTCGACAACGAGTCTCCGAAGGGGCTTTGCAGAGCGCCATCGGGAGTTGACCGATAGCATCCCAAGTGGCTCCGCCGTCGAGCGACTCCCACGCCTCGGCGGTATGCGGGATCAACGCGAGGGCTCGCGTTCCAACGGCCCCTACGACCGCTCCCGCCACCGGCGCGGACGACAGGGCCATCTGCCGCCCGTCGTCGTCCGCGACCACCAGGCGGTATTCCTGACCGCTCTGCAGCACGAGCGAAATCGTTCCGTCGTCCGATGGGGTGACCCCGACGACGGTCGGCGCGCTGCTCTTGCCCCGAGTCCCGGTATCGATCTCCCGAGCCTGAAACGTCTTGCCGCCGTCCTTCGAGAGATAGATGGCCAGCCCGCCACGCTTGTGGGTCGTTCGCCTCCCGACCACGTAGGCCGTCCTACCATCGGTCGAATAAGCCACGGCGGAAGCCACGCCGGACAGCGCGGGAATCGCGGACCGACCGAGCTCCAACCCTCGCTTTTTCTTCTTCTGCTTCTTCGGGTTTTTCTTTTTCTTCTTCTTGTCGTTCGGGTCAGCTCGCGGAGGGAGCGCCCTTCGGCGATGGAAGACTCCTTCGGGTTTGCATCCGCGACTGAGCTCCGCGCAAACACCGGTGACGAGGAGCTGACCGTCGACCCCAACGGCAAGTCGCAGCTGTTCGAAGCGTGCTGAGACCGCGTAGGGCTCCAGGTCGAAGGACTTCGCCGCGTCGTTGCTTCGATAGAAACGAGCGATATCGCCGTGGCGATCTTCCTCGATGCTGCACGCCACGTAGACGTAGCGACCCAGGGACGCGATCTTGGCCGCGCGGCACTCGTCGTCGATGTCGAGGGATCGACGCGTCAGCTCTTCCCCGACGGCGCCAACCAGTAGCTCCCAGTGGCGATCGCCATCGCGCTCACGGGTGACCTCGAGATAGTGACCGGACACGACCACCGCCCGGCCGCTCGCGAGCGCAGCGGCATCCGGGCCTCGCGGCGGCGGCTCGCCTAGCTCATACTTGCTGCGAGACACCGCGCGACTGAGATCGACGAATGCGTCGCCGTCGCCCGGTTTCCACTGCTTTCGTCCCAATGCACTCTGAACGACGATTCCAGCTTCGTCATCCTTCTCGAGCCCGGTAGCGCCAAACGTCGCCACCCCCATCCGGCTCCAGGTGGCGCCGTGATCGCCAGTCTCGAACAACGACTCGGGGACCGCCAAAGCCAATCCCTTGCCATCGTCGACGAGCGCTACTGCAACGAATCGAGTGTTCTCGGGTCCCACCCGTTGCCACACCGCCGAAGACCCTTCGCTGCGAGCCAGCGTGCCGTCCGAGCGCACGCCGAGCACGGCGGCGTTGGTCGCGTCGAGCCTCACCAGAGGATCGAGAGGTGCGCTCGACCGTGTGAAGGCGCCGAGAGGCTCATCCGCTTCGTAGGTCGTGCCGGTCTCTCCGAGGAACAGCCAACCCCCGCCCTCGGGACGGAGGATGGCGACGATGTCCTCCGGCGCGAGCCGAGCGGCCGCACGAACCTTGCCGCTCTTCTCGTCGACGAGCCAACGTTCGCCGCGGCCACCGGCGAACACGACTTTGCCCGGCTCGATCTCGTGACGCGCGTTGAGCGCGGCTTCCTTTTTCGGGTGGTAGCTCCAATCCGCGGGCGACCGGAACGTCATCGCCGGGTCCTTCTGACTCAACAAGGAAGCTCGCGGCTGCTCGACGCGCGTGGGCTCACCGGAACACGCGACACCGATGGCAGCGAGCATGAGGGCAGAGCCGAGCTTCGGAGTCACGCCGTGCATGGTATCCCGGATGGACCCCGCGCAACCGGGCCGGCTTGGCTCTGTTTTCCCATCCGAGCCCTCACGCGTGATTCACGCCGCGTGTAGCACGACCAGGCCGATCTCGGGCGGCACGCCGAGCCGCATGGGTGGCCCGGTCGTTCCGAGCCCGGCGCTCACGACCAATTGCCCGGAACCGAACACGAAGGTGTCCGCGCCAAGCTGTCCGGAGAGAGTCGCCACGTTCAACCACTTGGCGAGAAACGGCACTCCAATCTGACCACCATGAGTATGGCCGCTGAGAGTGACTTCCACGCCGCGTTCAGCACTTTCGATCCCGACGTCCGGATAGTGAGCGAGAAGGATCATCGGCACGTCGGACCGCGTCCCGATCACGCGCTCGAGATCCCCTTTTTTCGTGTAAAGGTCGTCGATCCCGCCAAAAACCAATCGCCCCTCGCGGTGCTCAATCTCGCGGGTAGCGTTCTTGAGCACCGCGAGATCGCGAGCTTCGAGCTCGCGCACCAAGCGCGGCTCGTCCCACTGATCGTGATTGCCCAGGCAAAGGAACACCCCGTGTTTCGCTCGAAGGTCCGACAAGACCTCGGCGACATCGGGGTAGAAATCGGTTCCGCTCACGACGAGATCCCCGGTCACGGCGACGGCATCCGGCCCGAGACGATTTGCGCGGTCGACCCAGCGTCGGCCCCAGCTCGCCGGCGCGAAGTTCCCGAGGTGCAGATCGCTCAGGTGCACGACCCTGAAACCTTCGAGCGCCGGGCTCAGGCCGCGGACGGACAGATCGTAGCGACGCACTCGAGGCCAACGCGGGCGAATCCAAATCGCCCACGCCGAAACCAGCAAAGCAAACGCATAACACCACACACCGGCGCCGGTGAGGCTCACGTCACCGAGAGCGCCGATCTCGGCGAAGCGGCCTACGCCTAGGACGATGAGCGCGACGCCGTAGGCCGGTGTGCCCATCGCCACCCCGCCCCAATGCCAGTAGAGCGGACGATCGAGGAGCTCCGTCACCCAGCGGGGACGCCGTCGGTCGAACGCCAATTGATGAAGGCGCAAAGCCGTCGCCAACCAAACGACGACGGCAATGCCCAAGGCGGCGGGCCACGCAACGAAGTGGGCAGCGACCGGAAACAACACCGCGTGCGCGGCGGCCGTGAATGCGTGTGCGCCGAGCAGGTACTGGCGCCTACGGAGCGCCCAAACGCTCTTCTTGTCGCCTGGTTTCTCGGGCGACGCCGGACGTGGAGTCGTGGATCGCGCTCGGATCAATCGGCGACGAGGTCGATGACCTTGTTCTTGGTCGTCAACCCGACATGCTGCGCCGCACGCTCGCCGTTCTTGAACACCATGAGCGTAGGCACACCTCGCACTCCGAACTTGCCGGCTGTCACCGGGGATTCGTCGATATCGAGCTTGCCGACCTTCACTTTGCCGTCGAGCTCGTCGGCGACCTGGTCGACGATCGGCGCGAGGGCCTTACAAGGGCCACACCAGGTAGCCGTGAAGTCCACCAGAACGGTCACGTCCGACTTGAGAACCTCGTCGTCGAAGTTGATGTCGTTGAATGCCTTGACTTTGGGGGATGCCATCGCACCAAACATAGTGCCTGTCGGGGTCCCGTCAACACCAGGGGGCTTTCGGAGCCACCTCGGAGTTCCGGCGCGAATCGTGCCAGAGCGAGGCTCCCCACGGACCTTCGGCCGATTCCGTGCTACTCCAGCCGACCCCTCGCCAGCGCCGCTCCCGAGCCCCGAACCGAAAGAACAGCCATGCTCATTTTGATGGAAGCCGAGGCTACCCGAGCCCAAATCGATCGGGTTTGTGACCGGGTTCGTGAGCTCGGGTACGCGCCACACGAAATGCCGGGTGCGCAACGAGTCGCCATCGGGGTCACCGGCAACAAGGGCGGAATCGACCCGGGCCATTTCAAGCGGCTCGATGGCGTGCACGACGCCGTCGCCGTCAGCCGGCCCTACAAGCTGGTCGGTCGAGAAGTGAACCCCGAAGGCACCATCGTCGAGGTCGCCGGCACGAGAATCGGCGGCGGAGAGCTGACGGTCATGGCCGGCCCCTGCTCGGTGGAGAGCCGCGATCAAGTCTTGTCGACGGCACGGCACGTCAGGAGTCTCGGGGCCACGATCTTACGCGGCGGCGCCTTCAAGCCACGTACGAGCCCATACGATTTTCAAGGACTGCGAGAAGAGGGCCTCGAGCTCCTGGCCGAAGCGCGCGAAGCCACCGGCATGCCGATCATCACCGAGGTCAAGGACACGGAGACGCTGCCGCTCGTGGCTCGCTACGCCGACATTCTCCAAGTCGGTGCGCGCAACATGCAAAACTTCACTTTGCTCGAAGCCATCGGCGGGCTCGACAAGCCGGTCATGCTGAAGCGTGGAATGAGCGCGTCGGTCAAAGAATGGCTAATGGCCGCCGAGTACATCGTGTCTCGGGGAAACCTCAACGTGGTGTTGTGCGAACGCGGCATTCGAACGTTCGAAACCGCTACACGAAACACGCTCGACCTCGGCATCATTCCGCTCCTCCGCGGCATGACGCATTTGCCGATCATCGTCGACCCATCGCACGGCACGGGAGTGGCTGCCGCGGTGACACCACTGGCTCGAGCGGCGACCGCCGTCGGCGTGGACGGAATCATGGTCGAGGTTCATCCAGAGCCCGCAAAGGCGCTCAGTGACGGGCCCCAAGCCCTCACTTTCCCGATGTTCGAGACGTTGATGGCCGAGGTCTCCAAGGTAGCCGGGGCCATCGGCCAGCCAGTCGCCCAGCTCTCCACCCCGAGCAAGACACCATCGACTAGCGCGCACGACGAAGCGCGCGCGTGAGCCCCGAGCTCCGACAGAACCGCTGACCCTCAACCAACCCGCCCGCGTGGACCGCGACGACGAGCGTGCAATCGATCCGCTGACCGCCGCCGACGCGTGGGGCAATGGGTGGCCGAAAGGGTGGACAGACGAGTCGATAATCGAGCTTCTCGAGCCGATGGTCATCGAACGGCGACGACGTCGCATTCTCTCGGTCGTCGAGGCCCGCATCGCCAACGTCACCGTCGTGATGGACGCGCCTCACGATCCACACAACGGCGCCGCGGTCATTCGCTCGTGCGACGCCTTCGGTGTCCAGAACGTGCACGTCGTTCCGCGGACCGAGGAGTTTCTCGTTTCCTCAGGCGTCACGAAAGGCACGGAGCGCTGGGTCGACGTCATCGTGCACGCCAGCTCGGCGAAAGCGCTCGACGAGCTGGCAAGAACTGGCCACGAGCTCGTTGGCACACATCCCAAAGGTGAGCTCCTACCGGCGGAGCTCGCCGCCATCCCGCGCTTCGCGCTCGTGCTCGGCAACGAGCACGAAGGCATCGGCACCGAGCTCGGTCGGGCCATCTCGCGAAACGTGCGCGTTCCGATGCGAGGCATGGTGGAGAGCCTGAACATGAGCGTGTCCGCCGCCATTTTGCTCGAAGCTTCGACCCGCGATCGCCCCGGTGATCTGAACGAAACCGAACGACGTCGGCTGTACGCTCGCGGCCTGTTCCGCACGGTTCCGAGAGCCGCCGAGGTCGTCGACGCGGCGGGGATCCCTGGGACCCCGGGATCGACCGGAAACGCCGAATCGTGACGCTGTCGGGCCGCTCGGTCGTGGCCCGCGGCCCGATTTGAGGCCCTCAGCGCTCCCGGTGACACACGGCGCCGCCTGTACTAGCGTCGCGCCGCGGTTTCATGGCTAGAGCAACTTCGAATCTGAGTGTCATCGGTGCGTCCACCCGCCTCATCGGGCACGTTTCCGGCGACGGGGGCGTTCGGGTCGAGGGAACGGTACGCGGTGACATCTCGGTCGACGGGCCGAGCGAAATCGCCGATGGCGGCGTCGTCGAAGGCGACTTTCGAGCGGGTGCTCTCGACATCTCGGGGTCGCTCATCGGCAACGCGAATACGGAAGGCCCCATCCGCGTGCGCTCGAGCGCCGTCGTTCGGGGAGAGCTCACGGGATCAGAAATCTCGATCGAACAGGGCGCCCGCGTTGCGGTGGTGCTCGACGCGAGGTTCGACCTCGAACTGTGAGCCCCCGGGCTCACCCTTTGGAGAAGCGAAAAATGGCAGGCACGGTGATCGGCAGCGGGTTGACGGTTGAAGGGGAGCTGAGCAGCGACGAAGAAGTCGTGGTTCATGGAACGGTACGCGGGGCTCTGACGAGCTCGGACGCGATCTCCGTAGGCGCCGACGGTGTCGTCGAAAGCGACGTGACTGGCTCGTCGCTGACGGTTGCCGGCCAGGTCACTGGCAGCGTCACCGCCCAGGAGCGAGTCGACATCCAAGCCGGCGGACGCCTCATCGGGGACGTCAAGGCGGCCCGATTGACCATTGCAGACGGTGCCTCGTTCAAGGGCAACGTCGACATGGATGTGTGAGGGAACCCATGGCCCAAGATTCAGTGATTGGTCCCGGAACGGTCGTGCGCGGCAATGTGCACGGCGACGGCAGTGTGCGAGTCGGAGGCCGGATCGAGGGGGACCTCAGCGTCAGTGGCGACGTCGTGCTCGAAGACGGCTCCGCAGTGCTCGGAACCGTCAGCGGCGCGCATGTGAGCATCAACGGCTCGGTATCCGGCGACATCCGAGGCACGACAGCGGTGGTCGTCGAGGCCGCCGGTCGTGTCGTTGGTGACCTCTCCGCGCCGCAAATCGGAATTGCAGTGGGCGCCCTGGTGCGCGGGCAAGTCCAAACCGACGGCGAACCGGAAGTAGCATCGCGAAAGGCCACCGCCGGGAAAGCGGCGCGCCCGAAAGCCAAGCCCGCGCCGAAAGCGGCTCCGGCAAGAAAAGCCCCGAAGGCCTCGGCGAAAAAGTCCAAGAGGAAAACCGGCAAGCGGCGACCACCGCCCCCCGTGGTGCCCGCGCTTCGCAAGGGCGCCCGCGGCAAGAAAAAGAAGAGCCGACGGCGCTGAGCGATGGCGCTCGACCCGGAAAAGCGAGCGCGCCTCGTCGAGCTGCTGCGCCAACGGAGCTTCGAGAGGAAAAAGGTCGTGCTCGCCTCAGGCAAGGAGAGCGACTTCTTCATCGACTGCAAGCAAGCGGTGCTCACCGCCGAGGGGCACGCCCTCGTGGGCGAGCTCATGTTCCAGATGCTGGCCGACCTACCGAAGTGTGATGCCGTCGGCGGCGTGGAGCTCGGGGGATGTCCGCTGGCCAGCGCCGTGTCTCTGGTGAGCTTTCAGAAAGGGCGGCCTCTCCCGGCGCTCTACGTCCGCAAGGCCAAGAAGGACCATGGCAGCGCCAAGCTGGTCGAAGGCGACAAGGCCATGAAACCGGGGACCCGGGTCGTGCTTTTGGAGGACGTCGTGACCACCGGCGGCTCATCGCTCCGAGCCGTGGAGGCGCTCGGGCACGCAGGAGCCAAAGTCGTCGGCATCATCGCCCTCGTCGACCGGCTCGAGGGCGGGGCGGAGGCGATCCAAAAAGCCGGCCTTCCGCTCGAGACCCTGGCCAACCGCACGGATTTCATGGGCTGACCTCGCGTGCCAGCCGCGCTAGCTTGGGGACTCCGATGGCTGTGTTTCCCCTTCCGACCGCGCTGGTTCGCCTCCCGACCGCGCTGGGCCTTGCCGCCGCGATCCTGAGCGTCGCCGCACCGGTGCAGGCCGCGGATGACGACGCCGCGGGGGATCCGTCGCAGGAGGAAATCGAGGCATGGCTCGACGCCCGGGCCGTCACCGACACCCGAGATACCGGCTCGAGCGTGGACGATGCGCCACCGCCCCCGCCCGCCTATCGCGGCATCGTCATCGAGATGACCACCGGCGCGCTCGGCCACATCGGCACGATGAGCGAGGTCTCCCCCGGGGGACCGTGGATCCGGCTCGCATCGGGTTACGAGGTTTGGGACTGGTTCATGCCGTTCGCGGAAGGCGACATCTTCTTCTCCGACACGCACTTCGCCAACCCACCACCGGAGCCCCGTGCCTACGTCGGGTTCGGGTTCGGAGCGGGGCTCAGGTTCACGATCCGGCCAGCCGATCGCTTCGGCATGTATCTTCAGGCAAGCGGCGGCTTTGCCCGCGTCAAGCAAGACGCCCTGCGTGTCTACGGCTTTCCAGATTCGGACCAACTGAACCTGTACTACGGCGGGATGCTGGGGTTCGAGTGGTACATGAAAAACCCGCACTACGCGATCGCTGCCACGGGGGGTGTGCGCAACTTCGGTGCGACGTTCGAACGCGTTCGAAGCACCGAGCCGGCCCTGGGCTGGATGGGCGGGTTGAGCCTCCGGTACGCTTTCGCCACGCGCTAGCGTAGCCGGCCGTTTTTCTGGCGGCCTACTCGAGGTCGAGCACCCTCGCTGCGACGAACTTGAGATAACGCCCCTCGGGGTGTCCCGCCATCACCGGATGGTCTTCGGGCTGCCCGGCTTCGTGGAAGATTTGCAGGCGGCGTTTGGCGCGGCGGGCACTCTCGGCCAGCGTGGCGTGAAACTCCGTCGGAGAAAGCTGCGCCGTGCAGCTGGCCGCAGCATAGACGCCCCCGGCCGGACACAGTCTCAACCCGGCTGCATTGAGCCGCACATACGCTTTCTTCGCGGTCTTCAGTTGGCTCTTGTTCCGCGCAAAGCTCGGGGGATCCGAGATCACGACATCGAACTCCTCGCTCCGCGAATGTCGCCGCTCGAGAGACTCGAAAACATCCGCGGCTTCGAACTCGTGCTCGTCGGCGTCGAAACCATTGAGCCGAAAAGCCTCTCGCGCATCCGACAGCGCGCCCGTGGAGGAGTCCACGCTCGTGACGCGAGTTGCGCCCCCGCGTACGGCATAGAGCGAAAAACCGCCATTGTACGCAAACAGGTTCAAGGTCTTGCCGCGAGCGAACGATTCGACACGGGCTCGATTGTCGCGTTGGTCCAGGAACAAACCCGTCTTCTGCCCGTCGTGCAAGCTCACCGGCATGCGCAAACCGTTCTCCTCGACCACCACCTGCTTCGGCGGCGTGCGCCCCGAAAGTTGTGAGAGTCCGCCCGCCCCGGGGGTACGCCGAACGACATTCCGAATTCCGGTGACCTCCTCGATCGCGCGAGTCAGTGAATCGACGAGCACGTCGAGAGAATCCGCATAGGTCACGAGCACCGCAAAGTCGGCATAGACGTCCACGACGACCCCCGGCATCCCGTCACCTTCGCCGTTGACGAGTCGATACGCAGACTGACCGACGTCACGCAACCGCTGTCGGAGGCTCCACGCTCGGCGGACTCGCTCGGTGATCCATTCCGCGTCCGGGGGCTGGGTGCGAGCGAAGACCCGAAGCGCGATGGGAGAACGCGAATCCCAAAGCGCGTACGCTTCGAAACGTCCAGCACAAACTCTGACCCAACTGCCGCCAGCGGCACTGAATCGATCGGGGACGTGGTCGCGATAGATCCACGGGTGACCACCAGCCAGCGTGTTTTCGAGCGAGCTCGGCAACTCGAGGTGCAGGATCGACGTCGGCCCGGCCCGGGGCTCGGAAGGATGACTCGGCATTTGCTAGATTCCTCCCGCCGATGAGTGCTCTCCGCAAGGCAGCCATATACGGGTACCTGGTCAGCGCCGGCGGGGCTTTCGGTGGCGCCGCACTCGTCAGCGCGCTCTTGGGCGACCGCGAGGGGCGTGTCTGGTGGCCCATCTCTCGGTGGGGCTCCGCTGGCCTGCTCCGAGTCTCAGGCGCCCGTCGGCTCTTGGTCGAGGGCGCAGACCGCCTCGATCCGAACCGACCTGCCGTCGTGGTCGCCAATCATCGCAGCCTGCTCGATCCGGCCGTTCTCATGCACCACTCCCCGGTGCCGCTCAGGTTCCTCGCCAAGCACACCCTCGGTCGCTATCCGATTTTCGGGAGGGCGCTACGGGAGATGGGGCACATTTTCGTCAACCGGTCGGACCGCGGCAAGGCGGCAATGAGTTTGAAAAGAGCAGCTCAGGCCGTGCGCGAGGGCAGGACTGTGCTCGTGTTCCCCGAAGGCACCAGATCGAAAACCGACGAGCTACTGCCTTTCAAGCGCGGCGCGTTCGAGCTCGCGATCGAAGCCGGCGTGCCGATCGTCCCCGCTTGGATCGAGGGAGCCGGTGAAATCCTCGCCCCTGGAGGTCGTGTCGGGCGGGCCGGCACGATCGTTTTGCTGTTCGGCGAACCGATCGAAACCCACGGCGCTTCGAAGGGTGATGTGGCCAAGCTCGTCGAGTCGGCGAGAGCTCGCATGGCGGCGCTCGCCGACCGGGCACGAGAACTCTCAGCCGAAACGCCAAAAGACGCATCGTAGGATCTGGCATCGACTACCGTAAAAATCAGGCCGTCGGTCGTCGAGGCACCGTCGAATACGGGCCGTTCGCGTTGAGATGGGGCCGCCTCTTGGGTGCCATGGGCGCCTACGTCGTTGCAGCAATCACCTTGTGGGCGGCGTTCGATGATCAGCGCCTCCTGTGCGATCGACCGGCCGACCGTTGCCGCATCGAAAATGCTCTCTCGAGCGGTGGTCCGGGACGGCTCGCGTTCGACGCCTCGGAGCTCGACAACGTGGAGGTCGAGCTCGGCCGGGGTAGCAAGAATCGCGAGTACGGGATGCCCGTTCTCGTGCTCGGCGCCGAGCGGCGAAACATGCGACGCGTGAGTCCCGACGAGGCGCGCCACTTCGCCGACGCCGTCAACGCTTGGATCCACGGAGCAGAGCCGGCCCTCGACGTAGAGCTGCGTTCGACCCGCTGGCTGCTGCTCGCGACGATCATCGGTCTCGTTTGCGGCGTCGGACTGACGGCCAGCGCGCTCAGGACCATCGGACGCTTGCGAGTCGAGATCGACCCTGACCGCCGATGCCTGGTCGTGACCAGGCACTGTCTGGCGGCAAGGTGGAGCGAGAAGCTGGTGCCTATCGACGGCGCGACGGACTTGAAGATCGAGTGGACCCGCGGCGCGAGCTTTTGGGACCGACGTGGCCACCCCGGCGAGACCCGCGCTCGCTTGCTGCTCGTCACCCGGAGCGGCGGGCGAGCGCTCTCCGAGGTTCATTTTCAAGGCCACGGCGTGCACCTGCGTGCTGAACGCGAGCTACGAGACTTGCTCGGGCTCGAGTCACAGCCGGCCGACCTCCAAGAACTGGCACGGCGAGACGCTGCCGCTCACGCACCGACGACGAGCTGGTTCTCGAGTACCCGCGGTCGAGTCGCCGCCGCGTGGATCGGCGCAACGACGGGGTGGTTGCTCGGCATGGCCTTGTTCGGGGCGGTGGGACTGCTCTTGGGAGTCCTCGAGCTCGGAGACTCGGTGGACGGATGGATGCTCGCCGTCGGCGGAGGCGGCGGGGGGTTGTCGGGAGTCATTTTTGCGCTCCACCTCACCCGTCCGCGAGAGCCGCGCTGATGCCCAGTGCGGGGATCTATTTCATGCCGGCGAGGGCTTTTTGTGCATCGGCTCGCCGGGGATGGTCACTCGGAGAATTGTCGAGAAAATTCTCGTAGTGAACCTTCGCTTCGGCCGGCCGCTGCATGAAATCGGCGTAAAGGACCGCGAGATTGAAAGCCGCAGCGAAATTGTTCGGCTCCTTGGCGAGGACGTCCTCGAGCAGCTTTTCCGCCTCGGTCCACGGACCCGACTTCTCGCGGGTCCCCACCCCGCGCAGCGCCGCCGCTAGTCCGAGCTTCGCGAGGACGTCGTTGGGTTTGATCTCGAGCACCGCTTGAAACTGCTCGCCCGCTCTGTCGTAGACCCCAGCCTGCAACAAGACGGTCCCGGTGTTGAGTCTGGCGGTCGTGTCCTTGGGATCGAGCTGCGACGCTTTGGCGAAGTGCTGGAACGCGATCGCGTCGTCCCCTCGCTTGAGCGCGACCATTCCCGCGGTGCGTTCAGCAATCGCACTGCCTTCGGACTGCTTGAGGGCCTCCTCCGCCAAGAGTTGGGCCGTGTCGATTTCACCTCGCGCGAGATGGCTCATCGCCAGCTCCGCCAGGGCGTTCGGATCGTCCGAGCGCCGCACGAGGACCTCGCGAGCTTGCACGATGGCCTCGTCCACGCGCCCGCTCTCGCGCAAAGCGCTCACCAGGGCGATCCTCGCCGTCAGCGCCTTCGGGTTCGCGCGCACGAAGGGCTCGAGCACCTCCGCGGCGCCTTTCGCGTTGCCCAGACGTCGACGCACTTCGGCCAGCGCTACGGCGACGTCCTCGGCGTTCGGCGCCAGATCGAATGCCTTGGCCAAGTGCTTTTCACTCGCCGTCAGATCGCCGGTTCGAACGAGCAGTAGACCGAGATCGTATTCCGCCTCCCAGAGACGCGGATCGGTCTTGATGGCTTCGCGCAGGAGCTTGATCGCACGGTCCACGCCGTCGCTCTCTTTCGCAGCAGCCACCGCCTGCATCATCTTGTTGACGGCCTGGGGGTTGGCTGGCGGCAAGTCGGGCGCCTTTTGCACGGCTGCAGCACCACCACAGGCGCCGAGGCCGAGAGCGGCCAGCAGCGTCACGCGACGCAGCAGCGGCACCCAACGGCGCCCTCGGCTCACCGTGCCCTCCCGCGGCGCTTCTTCTTCGCAGGTGCCGGCTTCGCTGGTTTCGCCGGTGCTGGGCTTTCCGCCGCGGGTTTCTCCGCGCCGGCGGCATCGGCCTTTTCCGGCTCAGGCGCGGCTTTTTCACCGGCCGTGGGCTTCTCTCCCGTCTCCGCTTCCTCCTCCGCGTCTTTCTCCTCGGGTGGCTCCTGACCGACGAAATAGTGAAGGCTGCGACCATCCTTTCCGCGTCGAGGGCCTTCGATCAGCGCCGGCATCGGGGACGGCCCCTTCGAGAGCAGCTTGAACCCGATCTCTTTCATCGGGGGATACATTTCGGAGGTGAGACGTCCGAGCGCGGCGCGCATCTTGGCCGTCCAGGAATTGAAGATGCCGAGCTCGACGGCCTTCAACCAGCCACTTTCGTAGGCCTCGATGCTTCGCTCCTCGATCGGGATGACGAACTCGTCGATCTGCTGACGGTAGAGCTCCGCTTGCGGAGGGCTCAGACTTTCAGGTGGTGGCGAGTTGAGCAGCGCCTGCGAGAACGATTCGTAGGTGAACCCGATTTGGTAGAGCGAGGCGGTCGTCCATTCGGCTACCCCCATCTCCACTGCATCCAGAAACGTGTCGGCGGCTTGTTTGAGCAACTTGCTCTTCTTCTTCAGCCGCGTCTTGAGCTGCTCGACGCTCCCTTCGATTTTCACCTTTTCGAAGTCGGCCAGAATGCGCTCACCCTGCATGTAGCGGGCTTTCGCCGCGAAGTACTTCCCATCTTCGTCCAGGGACTTCTTGTGCCCTCGGCCGACACGCACGGCCATCGAGAGCGCGGACTTGGCCCCCCGATCATCCGAGAGCTCGACGCGAACGGTGGCCAAGCGCACCAGCGCCTCGACCTCTGCACTCTTACTTCGAGCCGAGCGGGAATAGCGCGAGTACAGGCGCTCGGCGTCCTTCCATTTTTCGGCCTTCTCGTGGGCTTTGCCCATGAGGAAAGTGACTTCTTCGACTTCCTTTTCGCGCGGGTAGTGCTTCTTGTACTGGTTGCCGTCCTCGATCGCCTTGGCGTGATCTCCGGTGGTCGTGCGAAGCAGCACGGCGTTGTAGGCCGCGTCCTTGTGGTGCTCGTACTTCGGCCAGGTGGCGACGATCACCTCGTGATACTCGGCAGCCCGCGAGAAAAGGCCCACGGATTGATACGTGGTGGCGGCGATCCAGACGCCCTGAGCGGCTTCGTCCCGCGCCTTGTGATCCCGGATCAACAGAGCTGCAGCCGCGTCGAGGGTCGCCAGATCCCCCGCTTTACGCGCGCTGACCTCGGCGTTGACCGCGGCCTGGGCCGCGCGGGGCTCCTGGGGAAACTCTCGCGCTGCGCGCAGGTATGCCGCTGCAGCCAGCTTGTGCTCGCCGCGCTCCCCATGCTGCTCGCCGAGCTTGAAGACCGCTTGAACGATGAGCGTGTCGAGCCGCTTCTGCTGCTGCGGCGTTTGAAACGAAGGTGCCGACTTGAGCCGCCTCGCCCACGTCTCGATGTTGTCGTAGTCCTTGCTCTTGTTGAACGAATCGAGAATGAGCTCGCCGGCACCGCCGGCGAACTTGCTGTTGGGGTACTTTTCTAGCAGCAAACCCCACTGCCGAACGGCCGGATCGTAAACCTCGTAGTCGTAGTAGAGCTTTCCTTGCCGAAAGAGGAGCTCGGGCACGTCCTTGTCGTTCGGATACGTCGCGACGTAGAGCTCCATCGCTTCGGTGAGCTTCTTGTCCGTCGGCGATTCCTTCTGCTTCTCACCCTTCTTCTTCGCCGCCTCGAACTCGTTGACGCGTGCTTGCTCGAGCGCTGCCAGGGCGTTGTAGAGCGCGTCCCGAGAATACTTGCCCTGAGGCTGCAACCGCACGGCGGCCAGGTAGCTGTCGGCCGCCGCTTCGTCATTCTCCAGGTGGTAGAAGTTGATTTCCCCATGGTTGAAAAAAACTTCGTAGGCCTTGGGGTGCTTCGAAAAATGGCTCAGGTAGGCTGAGTAGAGCCTCGAAGCTCCGTCGTATTCCGCGCGACTCGTCTTGTCGTCCTGAGCCTTTGCATGCAGCCCGATGCCGTCGTCACGTAGCTGTTGCTCAATCGCGTCTTCGGCGCGTTTGAGCGTCGGAGCTTTTTGCACTCGCGTCCATGCGCCGCCCTGCTTCGGGGGCTGACCGGGTTTGCTGGCGGGTACCGTGAACTCCTTGAGCACCCATCGATAATCTTTCTCTAGCTGCTTCCAGTCCTCCATCGTGGAGTGACCTTGAGCTACGGCGAGCGCCCACTTGTAGCCTTCTGGATCGCTCGGCTCGAGCTTGAGCAGCAACCGGTACGCCTCCACTCCGCGCTCGTAGTGCGACTGGTCGTAGAAAGCTTCGGCCAGCGCCTTGACGATCCGACCAGCAAACTTCTCGCCACCCGCTTTCACGAGGAAGCGGTGCATGTCGCGGGCGGAGTGACGCTCGTCCTCCACGAACACCGCGACGAGATTCTTCAGCGCCTCTTGTTGGAGCTCGTCCAGCTCGCTTTGGCGGCCCTTGGCCGTTTTCCCGGCCTCGTCGGTCCGCTTGAAAACACCCAAAAAGCGGCGGGCCGCTTCGTCGCTCTGACCCATGCGCCAGAGGCACCACGCACTCTTGAATAGCGCGATATCGTGCAGACCCGTGTCCTTGTGCTTGAGCACGCGCTCGTACTCCGCAAAGGCAATCGAATAGTTGGGGTACTCCTTCGTGAACTCGAACTCGGCTCGGACCATGTGCGCATCCGGCACGAAGCGACTTCCGGGGAACCACGCGAGGATCTTGTTGAAGCGGTCGAGCGACTCTTCGAGCTTGCCCTCCTCCTGCGCTAGGAAACCATCGACGTAGAGCGCGAGATCGTAGTCACGAAACGACTTGTAGTCGGACAACACGCGCGCGAATCGCTTTCGCGGTTGCGAATACTTCGGACTCGGCGGAGCCCCGCGTTGGTCCGCGGGTGTCTTCTCCCAGCGGTTGAAATCGAGGAGGAATTGGTCGCGGGCATGCTCCCATTCGAGCTCACCAAGACGCAGCAGCGCCTCGGGCACTTCCGGCACGTCCTTCGGCGTCTCGCGGAGGAACTTGCGGAGAAGACGAATCGCCACCTTACGGAGCCTCTTGGCTTCGGCGACATTGCGGGAAATGCGGGCGTCGATCTTTCTCTCGAGCGCCGCGCGGAGCCGTGCGGGAATTTGGTAGCTGACCTGTATTGCCCGCTTCTTCCGGGCCTTTTTGTCGCCACGCTTTTCGACCGTCGGCCGCTTGCGCTTTCCGATCTTGCGTTCGCCGACGGGCTTGATCGTCGATTTTTCGCCTGCGGCGGTCGTTGCCGTACCGATGTCGCTCGGCGCATCTTGGGCGAGAGCAACGCCCGGCAGGACGAAAACGAGCGCGGCCGCGGCGATGACGCGTCTCATCGCAAGCCTTCTCCGCCGACGTATTCGTCGGCCCAGTCTTCACCGTCGAACGGCCAGTACTCTTCGTCGTCTTTCAGGTATCGCGCCGCGTCGAGCGAGTCGATCGCCGCCTGCGGCAGGTACCCCTGGCTGAGAGCTTCGACTTCGACCTCGAGTGCGCGCTTCTTTCCGAGCACCGTCTCGATCTTCCCGAGCCTGGCCCGCGATAGCAGTCGGCTCAGCCGGCGGTCGAGCCGAACCAGCGCGTCCTTGGCCAGGTCGAGCTGCTCGGCGACGAGTCGGCGGCGAAGCTTTTCGGCTTCGGCGTAGAGCTCGGTCGCGCGGGCTCGGTCCGCGCTGATCACACTCGCCAGATCCTTGCCCTCGTTGCTCGGAGCCCCGCGAGCATTCGGTGCAATGGCGGCACGAGCAGCACGCGCCCGGATCTCCAGTGCCTCGAGCTGTTTTCGCAAATCGCCAACCTGACCTCCGCCCTTCTTGCCTCCGGCCGAAGCCCGTTCAGCTGCGCGAATCAAACGCCGAAGCTCGGCGAGCTGCGCCTCGATGCGCTCGGCCTTTTCCGTCGGCGACGCGCCGAGAGGTCCCTCGTGTTGGGCGCGGATCTCTTTTGGGTTCGTCAACCGGCGACCCGTGTCGTCCAGCTCCTCCATCGTGCGGCGCAGACCGCTGATTTGGTGCTCGACCTGGGCAACCTGACGCGACGCCGTCGCGTATTCGGCATCGAGCCGCAGAAGCGCGCCCAATGCGCGCGCTACTGGTGCGTTGACGCCAGTACCGGCCGCTGCCGGGTCCGCTCCGACTCTGACGGCCTCGACGAGTTGCTGCATGGCCCGGTTGCCCTTCGACAACCGCCGGGCAGCGTCTCGAACCGGCTCGTATCGCGAAAGGAACTGCTCGAGCTTGACGTCGGCAGCAGGAAACTCGCAGGTCGCCAGGTCGATGAACGCGTCGAGCAACCATGCTTCGTCCTCGTAGGCGTGGTTGCGATCGAGCGCTTTCAGCTCGTTCATCAGGTCTCTTGCGGAACCGTAGTCCTTTTTTTCGTAGCGAGACGTCGCAGATTCGTACAGCGCCTCGGGCAAGCGTTCGGAGTCGCTCGGAACCAGGTAGTAGTAGTAGCGGGCGTCGTCGAAACGAAACTCTTCGTGGGCAACGCGGCCGAGGGCGAGGCGCGCCAGGTCACGAATTTTGAAAAAGTCACTCCCGCCGAAGAGTGGCGCCATGCGTGGCGTGAGCTTCGGGTTTGCAACTTTGCAAAATAGGTTCTCGCCCGCCTTGAACCTTCGTCTCTCGACTTCGATGAGCCCCGATAGGTAAGTCGCCTGCGCCCAGAAACGGGACCGCGGCGTCACCTTCGCGTATTCGGCGAGGGCCGAGCGCGATCGCCGGCGCTTTTCGAGGCTCCGCCCCGACAGATAGGCGATGTCACCGCGCGCCTCCTCGGGCGCGTTCGCCGGAACCTTGGCGAGATCCGCGAGGAACATCTGGGGCCGCCCGCTCTCGAGCCCGAGATCCACGAGCGTGCGTACCGCTCGGCGATACCAAACGTCCTTGGGGTCACCGGTGAGCAGCTCGGTCAGGTACCCACGTGCTGGTTCGTAGGCGCCGGCACGACCAAGCGCGTCACCAAGCAAGAACAGCATCGCCCGCCCCTCGTCGGAGCGCCGGAATGCCTGGAATCGAGGCGACTCGACGAGCGTGACCAGGTCACCGATGGCCTCGTCTCGCCTCCCGGTAGAGAGCTTCTGTTCCGCCTTTTCGAGCTCGGCGCGCAGGCGTGGACGACTGAGTGGCGCCGTCGCCGCGAGGCGCCGCGCTTTGAGTGCCTCGTCATAGGCCTTCATCGCGTCCGAGCGCGTGTCGGGTTTGCTCTTGTGTGCTGGTTTGCTCTTCGGAGTCGGTCTGGCAGACTCTGGGGGCGCGTCCGGAGGCGCTGGCGTCGTGGGAGGCGACGCGGTGTCGGTGTCGGCGGCGGCGGGCGGCGGCTCGACCGGCGGGTCCGCGGGCTGAGCACGAGGCACTCCAGCCAGAAGCAGCGTCGTGCCCGCGGCCAATACCGAAACTACACCTCGCAAGTGCATCAGTCGCTGATCACTCGTGCGCGCATTTGAACGCGAAGGTCGTACTCGCCGTCTTCGTCGTCCGGAAAGTCCTCCGCCATGTCCGAATCCTCTTCGACCTCGACGTGAGCCTCGAGGTGCTTTCCTTCGGGCACGATGACCGAGAGCTTGGTCGCTTGGTAGGTCTTGTATGCGCGGTTGCGCGCGTCGGTGCGCTCGATTTCGACGCCAATCACGTGATGCCCCGGCGCGACCGCGTGCTCGAACACCGTCTTCTCGTCTTCCGCGGTGAACTTCGGTGGAGCTCGAAACACGACGCCGTCGTCGAGCGTCACGACGAACGACTGAATCCGGGCGTACTCCGCATCGTCGGTCTGCACGATGACGCGTAGCTTGCTCGCAAACATCGTCGTCGTGAGCGCGGCCACCCGCGCGCGCAGTGCCGCAATGTCTCCGAGGATCTTGTCGAACTCTGGCGGCGGCGCGCCCGCCGACCCGTCTGGAAATTCGTTCGGCCGCGGATTGAGCGGCGAGGACTTAGGCCCCGAATCTCGGCGCGCGATGGTTGGCGGCGCGGGGCCGACATCCGGAATCGCCACCGATCCGGCGTCGAGCGGTTCGGCCTGTTCCTCGGTTGTTTCTTCCTTGGCTTCCTTCGAGGTCGACTCGGTGTCCGCCTTGCCAGCGGGTTGACCGGTCGCCACGAGGGCCAAGAGAAGGATCAACGGCGCGATGACTAGAAACGCTGTCGTTCTCGGTCGCATGGGTTGCTCCGAGCCTAACATTCGCCGCCACCGTGAACGCGCCCGGGAGCGTCCCCGTTCCGCCACCACCGCCGCCGGCGCCGCGCCGCTCCGCGCCTCAGGTCAGGTCACCCGCGGTCGGGCCGGGCGGCCGGCAAGCGCCGCGCGCGGGAGGTGCGGCAGAACCGTCCATATTGGCGCGAGAATGTGCCACTTTGTGTCATCCCTAGTGCTCGTATCTGACTGAAAATACACGGATTGCCATCGGCGTGCGGGTGGCACGTGCATTGCTCTAGAGCGAGCACACCCCTTTGTGGCGGAGGAACGCAACCATGCGCTCGAAAAACTTCTCTCGACTCTTCCTGGCCGGCGCCGTGCTCGCCACGGCCCTTTCCCCCAACGAGGCCGACGCTTGCGGAGGCACCTTCTGCGATTCCGGCCCGCAGGCCATGCCGGTCGATCAGAGCGGCGAGAACATTCTGTTCGTCGTCGACGACGGCAAGACCGAAGCTCACGTGCAGATCCAGTACACGGGCGATCCTGAACGATTCGCGTGGGTCGTGCCGATGCCGTCGATTCCGGAGATCGAAGTCAGCTCCAGCCAGCTGTTCTCCAACCTGCTTCAGGGCACGGTGCCCACGTACGGGTTCAACACGAGCTTCGACATGTGCGCTGGCCAACAGCGCGGCGGTGTCGCGACGGGCGCCCCAGGCTCGTTCAACGATGGCAGTGGCGGAATGTCAGGAGCGCCGGAAGGCCCCACCGTCGCGCTACGCAAGACCGTCGGCGTGTTCGATGTCGTCGTGCTCGAGGGCGGCACTGCGGCCGAGGTGACCGAATGGCTGGTCGCAAACAACTACCAGACGACGGAGTCTGCGCCGGCGATGCTGCAGCCCTACGTCGACCAAGGGTCGGTCTTTGCAGCCGTCAAGTTGGTCGCTGGAGCCGGCCTCGACGAGATCCACCCGATCATGTTCCGGTACGAAGGAACGACCCCGGCTATCCCGATCAAGCTGACGGCGATCGCGGCCACGCCGGACATGGGAGTGCGGACGTTCTTCCTGAGCCAGGAGCGCGTCGTGCCGACCAACTACCGCCACATGGTGCTCAACTCGGTCCGCATCGACTGGGCGAACTTCGGCAGTAACTACACGGACGTCGTTTCGGGCGGCGCCGACTCGGCCATGGCCGACGGTCATGCCTTCGCCACGGAGTACGCCGGGCCAAGCAACATCATCGGCCTCGGCGGAGTCTTCAGCACCGAGTGGGATTCGACCCTGTTCACGGAGATCGACCCCATGCTCGTGCTCGACGAGCTGCAGGTCCAGGGGCTGGCTTCGTGTTCGCCGGGCTTCTGCCAATACAACCACCCGTTGG
The DNA here is from genome assembly GCA_029261965.1 of Polyangiaceae bacterium. Taxonomy (GTDB): domain Bacteria; phylum Myxococcota_A; class Polyangia; order Polyangiales; family Polyangiaceae; genus JAJDAH01. Next base: position 45,311 of record JAJDAH010000161.1, on the reverse strand, counting down.
TCGAGCCGATCCTCGAGGAGTATCTGCCGCGGCCCGCTGGTGTGAGTGGCGACGACTTCTACAGTTGCCTGTCCTGCTACACGGACCAGATCGACCAGACGGCGTGGGACGGAGTCGCATTCGCCGCCGCTCTCCAAGAGCGCATCATCGCCCCGGGGCTACACGCGCAGGACATCTTCGCCCGAAATCCCTACCTGACGCGTATGTTCACGACGATTTCGGCCGATGAGATGACCATGGACCCGAAGTTCGCCGAGGTAGCCGGGCTCGAGGACGTGGCAGCGCCGACGTTCGCCAATCGACGAACGCTCTGCAACGGCAGCAACGTGATGGAGCTGCCGGACGGGCGCATGGTCGCGATGCCCGATGCCAACACCTGGCCCCAGTTCGACGACGAGAGCATGCCCTGGGTCGAACGGCTCGAAGAGTTCGAGGAGGACGGCACCGTGCGCATCCTGACCAGTCACGCGACCGACGTCGACAACGAGCTCGAGCGCAACAATGCGAGACTGGGCTTCCGTGGCCCGGGCTCCGACTCTGGATGCGCGTGCTCGGTTCCCGGAGCCAACTCGTCCAGCTCGACCACACCGGGCGCGCTCGCCGCACTCGTGGGTATCGGCCTGGTGGGCTTCGGCATGCGCCGACGGCGTCGCTGAGGCGGGGACCAGCGAGCTCGGCGTATCAGGCCTTACCCTGCGCGGCGACGGCCGCCGCGGCCCGCTCGGCGGCGGCACTGTCGCCCAAGTAGCGACTCCGGATGGGTTTGAGGTCCTCGTCGAGCTCGTACACGAGCGGGATCCCGGTCGGGATGTTGAGCCCCACGATGTCGTCGTCGCTCACCGAATCCAGGTGCTTCACGAGGGCCCGTAGACTGTTGCCGTGAGCGGTGATGATGACTCGTTTGCCGCTACGAACCACCGGGGCAATCTCCTCCTCCCAGTAAGGAAGAAATCGCGCCACCGTGTCCGCCAGGCACTCCGCCGCCGGAAGGTCGCTCTCGCGCAGCTGCGCATAGCGGCGGTCTTTCGCCGGCCACATGTCGCTCTCAGGGTCGAGCGGTGGTGGGCGCGTGCTGTAGCTTCGTCTCCAGACGAGGACCTGCTCGTCGCCGTGCTTCTGGGCGGTCTCCGCCTTGTCGAGCCCTTGCAAACCGCCATACATGCGCTCGTTGATGCGCCAGTGTCGCCGAACCGGGATCCACATCGAGTCGAGCTCTTCGAGAACGATCCACAGCGTCTTTATGGCGCGCTTCAGGACCGACGTGTAGGCGACGTCAAACACGAACCCCTCCTCCCGGAGGAGCTTGCCGGCGCGTCCGGCCTCCTCGACGCCCTGCTCGCTGAGCGGAACGTCTACCCATCCGGTGAAACGATTCTCCTGGTTCCAGGTGCTTTGGCCGTGCCGAAGAAGAACGAGTTTGTGCATTTTGAACCTGGGTCGGACACTCGCGAAAACGCCCCGGGGCGAGTCTAGCTCTTGAATGGAATGAAAAGACTCAGCCCGCCCATGAGCGATACGTCGTTGACGACCTTGTCGACGCCGAGGGCCGCACGTTGGGCTCGCACGTGATCGCGCACGTCCAGTCGAAACGCGAACCACTGGGCAATGTAGAACTTCAATCCGAATCCGCCAGAGCCCGTGACTCCCAGGGAACCGGGCTGCTCGGTCGCACCAGCCCCGAGAGACAGATAGAAGTCGAATCGACTGATCCCGCCGCCCATCCAACGCACTTTGCCGTAGGCGAGAGACCAAACCAGGTGACCGAGGAAAATGTTCACGTCGGCGGTGGGCTCGTTGACGATGCCCACCAGGCCTTGTTGGCGGTCGATGATAGCGTCGAGAAGCTCTGACTTCTCCTGCGTGCGAAAATAGCTCGCTTCGAGTCCCAGCTCTTCGGTCAGGTGAAACGTGTAGGCGGCGCCGTAGACCGGAGCCCCGGACGAAAGGTCAGCCGCGTACCACCCCCCCATCGGGGAAAGCTCGTGACGGAGCGATTTCTTGAAAAGCCGGGGCACCACGCCGCGATATGCCCGGCGGCCGATGAGCTGTTGTTTCAGCTCCTCGTCGACGCACTGGGCCCGAGCAGGCGCAGAAGCTAGCCAAACTGCCACAAACGTCGCGGCGACTGGTACGAGGAGGCGGAATCGGGGAGCCAACGCGCTCATCGATTATCATAGGTGCCCCTCGATGCGGTCCGATTCTTCAAACCCGCGCTCCGGCTGGAAAATCTCCGCTATGTGCCTGGCCATCGGGGCGCTCATGATGCTTCCACGGCCGGGAGCCGCAGACCCGCCACCAGCGGCCAAAGAGCCCAAGCCGCCGTGTTCACCGATGCCCCAGGGCGCGATCGGGGCGCTCGGCTGCGAGCTTCAACAAGGCCTCGGCGACGCTCCTCCGGCCGTGCTCGTCGCGGCCGCGCCTCTGCGTAGCGACCGCCCGGTCGATGAGCCGGGACGCCTGACGGCACGGGTCGCCAAAGTCCTGGCCGGCGTGCTCGGCAAGGGCGCCAAGAGCACCGATGAGCCCGTCAAGCTCGAGCGCGGCCGAGCGCTCGCGAGCTCCGCGGGGAATCTTCTGCATCTCGACATAGAGCTCAAAGGCGGTCACGTGCGAATCACGGCGGACCTGTACCCGGTGCCGAAGGGTTTCTGGGACCGCGTGCGAGACCCGAAACCGAGCCCGGTCCGACACGTCTTCGTCGAGCGGCGCATCGATGCAGAGGTCCAGTCGTTCCTCCCGGTGGTTCCTCTCGTTGCCAGGAAGACAGTACGAGCCAAGTCTCCCGAGTCGGATGCGGTGGCGTTGGCCTGCGGAGACGTCGACGCCGATGGTGCTCTCGAGCTCGTTCTGGTCGCACGTCGGCGGATCCACATCGGGCGGATCCGTTCCAGGAGATTCGTCTCGGTTGCCACGACCGACTGGGAAAAACACTCACCCATCGCGCCATCACCGCTCCGCGAGCCGATCGCGTCGGTCTCGATCGTCGAGGGGCGCCACCTGGACATCGGATCGAGCGACCGCGCCCGAGGAGTGCGCTTCGCGCCCGATCTGAACAAACTCGGGGAGCTCAGCCGCGCAATCCCTTGGCCCGGCGGAGGCTGCTCGAAAATCGCCGCCATGGGCGTGGAGGGCGAACTCGCCGCGTGCATGCCGACCGACTCGGCTCCGGGCAGCCGCGTTCATGAAGCCTCCTCCGACGCGGTTGCCGGAGCCCAAGTCTCTACGCGGGCGGGTCAAAGAATCCTCGTGCGCGCCGCACGCCGATTCGACGGTGTCGCTACGCTTTGGGACGAAAAGAATCGCGCAGCGAGCGTACCGGGCGTCGGCGCGCAACTCGCGGTTGGCGACCTCGACCGCGATGGACAGCCGGAGCTCGTGAGTGGAGCCAACGTTCGACACGCCAAATCGGACGCCTTGATCGTGCACACCTGGAAGGACGACGGAACGGTATTCGAACGTTTCAGGATGGCCGTGCCAACGGGCGTGCGCGCCGTGGCGGTGTGCCCACCCGAAGACCACGGCCCGAACCCTGTCGCAATCGCCACGAACACCGAATTGTGGATCGTGCGATGAAGTTGGGCCGGCGAGCGTGGCTCATGGCGGTGGCATCGGCCGCGCCCGCGTACGCCCTCGGCCGAACCCCCATCGACGGCCGGTTCACGATGAAGCTGCCGTGGCCAGTCGACTCCATCGATCCGCACTCGCTCGACGATCCTACCGCTGCGCTCTTCGGCAGCGCGATATCCGACCCGCTATATTCGCTGGACCGAACCGGGAACGCCTATGCGGCCCTCGCCGCGAGCATGCCCAAACGTGACGGACAGCGCCTACTCGTCAGCCTCCGACCCGACCTCCGCACCGCACGGGGGCGTTCCATCACGTCTCGAGACGTCGTTTTTTCACTGACCCGTGCTCGCAAACGCGCTGGCGCCGGACCTCTTTCTGAGCTCGGACGATTCGACGCCACCGACCCGCTCACCGTCGCGATCGGCTCGACCGATGCCAAGCGTGTGGCACGAGCTCTCTCGAGCCCGGTGACGGCCATCCTTCCGAGCACGTTCCACCCGAGTCGTCCGGACGGCACCGGGGCGTTCTCCGCGCGCGTGACGTCGAATCAGCTCGTATTGTCTCGCAACCCCAACGCCGCCCGCGGCGCGGCGTTCCTCGAGCGTATCGTGGTGCATCGCGCGAGCGATCTGGCCGACGCCCTGAGGTCCTTCGAAGTTGGCGACGTCGACATCGGCTGGCTGGGTAGTGGCCTGCACAAAAAAAGACGAGGCGCCGTGCGTTTCGATGCCGGTGCCGTGGGCTGGGTCGTGCTGGCGACCGGAACGGAAGCCGGCTCTTGGGGCGGACCCGGAGTGGCACAGGGCCTGATTGACGCGATCCCCCCCGAGAGGCTCGCGCATCTCAAGCTCGGCAAGCTACCTCGGGCCCGCGGCCACGCCCAGTGGGGTGGACCGCCCATCGACATCATCGTGCCGAACGACTCGCCTCACCTGCGCGAGGTTGCCAATACGGTGGCCTCGGTGCTGGCTCGCCCCGGGCACGAGCTACGGGTCTCACCGCGTCCGCGAAACGACATCAACCAGCGGAGGCGCTCGAAAAGGTTCGGCATGCTCGTCGACATCGTGAGACACATCGGCCCCGCGGGTCGTGACAGCTGGTACGCGCTGGCCGCGTCGCTGGACCCCCGCCGCGCAAGACACCCCCCCGAGCTGGGATCTTTCGAGCCTCGCCGCATCGCCCGGACGATGTCCCTCGGCGTGGTGGGCGAGCTGCGTGTCAGTGGATTTCACGTCGGCGGCATTCACCTCCAGAACTGGGATCTCGGAGCCGCCTGGCGGTGACCGAACCGTGGACGAGCCCTCGCCCAAATCCCACGCCCGCGAGGTCCACCGCTATCTCGCCAAGCTGCTGGCCGCGCTGCTGGTCGCGATTGCGGTGATGGTCGTTGCCATCGTGCTCTCCTGGCGCGCGTGGGGCCCGGAAGACGAGCCCGAAGTCGTCCCGAGTTTCATCCACGGTCAGCCGCCGAGGGCCAAACCGAAAGGGTGATTCACGGTGGCCAACTAGGCGCGGACGTCGCGAACGGCAGCGCGACCGAAAAGACCAACAGCAGCGGGTAAATGAGCACACCGAGCGCCCCAACGACGATGCCGGTGATGGCAATGCCGCGTCCCTTGAAACGCGTCGGCTGAGCGCTAATCCGCGTCACGCTGACGACTCCGAGAACAGCCGCAGTAATGCTGAGGGCAATCGCAAGCGGACCACAACAACAGTTCAGCGGTAGAGCGGCGACGGCGGCACCAACCGCCGCGAGACCCAAAGGGTCGTTCTGCGCGCCGCCGCCGGCCGAGTGCGCTGGCTGCTCTGTGCCCGGCGGAAGACCAGTACCGTATCCGCCTGGCGGGCCAACGGGTCCGGGGCCCGGCGGCTGCATCAACCGCTTCCTCGTGGCGCCCAGCGGCGGCGCTCGCTCGACGCCCGCACGGCACCGACCAACATGGCGCCCGTCAGAAACCACCACAGCGCATAGATGACCGGGGAGGCGATGTTGTACGCCGCGGCGTCGGCCACGCGACCATGGCTCAGCGCCATGAACGCTCGCGTCATTCCACAAGTCGGGCAGCCGTGACCGAAAAGCTGCTTCACCATGCACTCGGGCGACAGCACTATTCGTCCAGCCTCGACGTCTTCTGGCGACACGACGAACGAGACCAACAGCGCGCCGACGAGTGGAAGCAACACAAAAACGTAGACGCCCAGCCGCAACGTCGCGTCGAATCGCAACAACTCGACTCTCGATCGCGCCGGGGTCGAAGAGGGCTCGGCTCCGCGTGTCGCCGAAGCGTCACTCCGGTGCTCACTCACGAGTGACCAGCACCACCTTGCCGTCGTTGTGGACGACGGCGCCATGTGCCCGTGCTACGGCGACGAGGGCCTCGTACGGCCGTACCCGGCGCAGGTCGAGATCCACCCGCCCAGTCAACCCCTCACCGGTCACCAGCGCAAAACCACCCGCATCGGCCAAGAAGCGCAAGGCGTTGTCGAGATCAGCCTTTCGAAACCGCACGTCAACTCGGCGGCGCGTCCCGAGAGGCCGAGGTTTTGGCGAATCGGGCGCACGAATGACTCTCGTCTTCTCGCGAGCGGCGAGACGATGGGCGCTAGGCGCGGAGCGTTGTGTGTCGGCGTCCCAACGTGCAATCACGTCGCTCGAAAGTAGGGTGTCGGCGGCGTCGGGGACTTCCGCCGAGGTTCGCGCCGAAGCGCAGGCGATAACCCCAGCAGCGACAGTGAGCATGAAAAACCGCCTCATCCCGTCTGCTCGCGATCGTCACCTTCGACGCAGGTGCGTGCACGGCCGGTTCGTTTGGCGCGATAGAGGGCTTCGTCGGCGCGATCCATCATCCCGGCGATTCGAAACGCGTTGCTGGCCTCTGCCGTAGCAACCCCTCCACTGAACGTCACCGAACGCGAATCCCCTCCCTCGAAAAAGACCGGATTGGTCTCGAGAGCTCGCTCCAATCTCTCGGCCACGACTACAGCGGAGGCTCGGTCCGCCCCGCGCAGCAAGAGCGCAAACTCCTCCCCGCCGACGCGGAATGCACGGTCGCTCCGCCGAAGACACTGACTCACCTGCTCCGAGAAGAATTGCAGCACCCGGTCGCCCTCGGGATGCCCATAGAGGTCGTTGATCGACTTGAAGTGGTCGATGTCGACGAGCAGGAGCGCAAAAGGCGACTGGTGACGAGACGCGTAGGAAGATTCCTTCTCGAGCTGGAGGTCGAAATCTCGTCGATTCGAAAGACCGGTGAGCGGGTCCTTGGTGGCCAGAGTTTCGGCGACCTGGAGCCGGGCGCGCATCTGACGTTGGGCTCGACGCTGCTCGGACAGCGCCCGGACGCGAGCGAGCAACACCGGACCGCGGAAAGGCTTGGCCACGTGGTCGATGGCGCCACGTTCGATGCCGCGCACGACGTCGCCTTCCTCGTTGGCATGCGCCGTCAGAAGCACGACGGGCACCTCGGCCGTGCTCGGTTCTTCTTGAAGCGCATTGAGAACCGCAAATCCATCCATTCCAGGCATCATCACGTCGAGGATGATCGCGTCCAGGCGGGCGACATGCTGACGAGCAAGCTCGAGGCCGCTCTTTCCGTTTTCGGCCTCGATGACCTCTACTTCGGCGCGCTCGACCCACATTCGAATGAGCCTGCGCGTGGCATCATCGTCATCCACGACGAGCACAGCTGGAGCTGGCTCCGGCTCTTCCTTGGGTCCCGGAGGCAAAGAGAACGGTGCCGGAGCGGAGCGCGGGGCGCGGTCGTCCGTCTCCATGGTCGCAGAGAATACACGGATGCGCCCGAGCACGCCCGAGCTTCGCTCATCCGAGAGTTTCGTCCTACTTGGGCGCCATCCGGAGCGCGCCGTCGAGCCGAACCGTCTCGCCGTTGAGCATGGCGTTTTCCACCATGTGAGCGGCGAGCGCGGCGAACTCCGAGGGTTGGCCGAGCCGTGGCGGAAACGGAATCTGCGCCCCGAGCGCGGTTCGACTCTCTTCGGGAAGCGCCGCGAGCATCGGCGTATCGAACGTGCCCGGCGCGATCGTCAGCACTCGGATCCCGAATCGCGCCAGCTCTCGCGCGATGGGGAGCGTCATGCCGACGACGCCCGCCTTCGACGCGCTGTATGCGGCCTGGCCGATCTGGCCATCGAACGCGGCGATCGACGCCGTGGTGATCAACACGCCCCGTTCACCGTCGTCATTGGGTTCGTTTTCACCCATCGCCACCGCCGCAAGTCGGATCATGTTGAACATCCCGACGAGATTTACCCTGATGGTCACTTCGAAGAGCTCGAGCGGAAACGGCCCGTGCTTGCCGGACACTCGCGACGCTGTACCGATGCCCGCACACCCGACGGCGACGTGTAGCCCACCGAACTCCCGCTTGGCGACGTCGATGGCCGCCTGCATGTCTTTCTCGCTCGTCACATCGGTTTCGACGAACGTAGCTTTTTCGCCGAGCTCTTTCGCCAACGCCGTGCCCACATCCTTGTTCTTGTCCGCAAGCACGACCTTTGCCCCGCGCTCGAGAAGCAGTCGCGCCGTTGCGGCGCCTAGACCGGACGCTCCGCCGGTGATCAGTGCAACTTTCCCATCGATCTTCATGAAAAATTCCTCCGCATGACGGGCTGCGCCTTTGGGCAGCCTAGCCTCTGGGGCAGTGACTCATTCTGGTAGTCGCTCGGGCGTCGGAAGCGCACCGCCGCCGCGCACATACGCCACGATCAGGTCACTCAACTTGATCGTCAATTTCTCGCACTTCTTGCTGACCGCTCCCATCTCGACGCCCTTGCACTCTTTCTTGCGAGCCCGATAAGTCGCGGTGATCTCCTCGTCGGTTCGAAGCGCCTCGCGGAGGTTCGGATTGATGACGCGCCACCGCAGAATCGGCGTCTTCTTCTTTGGCGGCAGGTCCATCGTGACCTCCTCCATGGCGAGCGTCACGCACGATCCATCCCACCGAAGCGCGTCGTAGCCACCGGCGCCACTGACCTGCATGCCGCCTTTGGGCGGTGGTCGATACCGCACGATGATCACTTCTTCGTCTCGCGGCAGCATGTCGTCCGCAGACGCGCCACCCGATGCGTTCCAGGCCTTCGTTTTGCGCGTGAGATATCCGCGGACCCAAGGGGTACCCTCGCGGAACATCACCAACGCCGTGTTCGGATAGACGTCCTGACAGAGCTTCTCGACGAACTTTTTGGGTGGCACGCAGACCTTGCCATCTTTGGTCGACCGGCATTTCGTCGGGATCCCGGCGATCGCTTCCTCTTCGGCCTCCTCCTCCTCTTCTTCGTCGCCTTCGCTTTCGCCGGGCGTGGTCTTTTTCAGGTTCGCGGTCTCGTCCGCCTCGTCCGGGGCTACGGCCGCTGGAGTCGCGCCACCACAGGCGGTCAGAACGCAAGCCAGCGCAACTGTGAGTCGGTGCACGGGCTCACGCTCGTCCAGACACCTCCGCGCGTCAAGACCGGACGCACGAGCAGCGAGAGTGACGGCGCGCGCGAAGGACTACTCGACTGTCACGGTCTTCGCGAGATTGCGGGGCTGATCGACATCCGTGCCCTTCAAGTCGGCGATGTAGTACGCCAAGAGCTGCAGCGGAATGACGGTAATCAACGGGAGAACCGTCGACCCGCACGGCGGGATCTTCAAGAGAAAATCTGCGACCTGCTTTGCTTTCGTATCGGAATCCGTGACCACCGCGATGACCTTTCCATCGCGCGCGCGGACCTCCTGCACGTTGGACATCGTTTTTTCGTATTGCTCGTCCTCCGGCATCACCACGACGACCGGCATGTCCGCGTCGATCAGGGCAATCGGGCCGTGTTTCATTTCCCCCGCGGCGTAGCCCTCCGCATGCGCGTAGGAGATTTCCTTGAGCTTGAGCGCGCCTTCGAGGGCGATGGGAAAACCGAGGCCCCGCCCGAGAAACAACATGTGCTGGGCGTGCTGCCAGTGGCGGGCCACCGTGAAAACGTCGTCCTTGTAATCGAGAGCCGCGCGGATCTCGTTCGGAACCCGGAGCAACTCTTGCAGTATCGGGCGAGCCCGATCCGCCGACAGAGTCCCGCGCCTGCGCCCGAGCTGGATGGCGAGAAGAAGCAAACCGACGAGCTGCGTGGTGAAACACTTCGTCGAAGCCACTCCGATTTCGGGACCTGCGTGCGTATAGAACGCACCGTGGCTCGCGCGAGGGATCGCGCTCCCCAAGACGTTGGCAACAGCGAGCACGTGCGCCCCACCCTCTCGGGCCGCACGCACCGCGGCCAGGGTGTCTGCAGTTTCACCCGACTGGCTCACAGCAACGACGAGATCGTCCTCGGTGAACACCGGATCGCGATAGCGCACCTCGCTCGCGTGCTCCGCCGTCGCCGGAACACGCGCGAGCCTCTCGATCCAATACCGTCCGGCTAGGGCGGCGTGGTAGCTCGTACCGCACGCCAGAATCGACACGCGCCGGATGCGCCGAGCAGTCTCGGCATCCAGCCCCATCTCCTCGTCGAGCACGTCCGCTTGCTCGAGGTCGATGCGACCTCGCAGAGTGTCCTCGATGGCCCGAGGCTGCTCGAAGATTTCCTTCAGCATGAAGTGCTTGAAGCCGCCCTTCTCTGCCATCACTGGACTCCAGTCGATGTGCAGAGGCTCTCGCTGTACCGGATCGCCCTCGATGGTTTCGATGGACGCGCTAGCCGGCGTGAGCTCGGCCATCTCCCCGTCTTCGAGAAAGATCATGTGCTTGGTGTGACCGAGCATCGCGGGAATGTCGCTGCCGCAGAGCGTTTCGTCTTCACCAATCCCGATCACGAGTGGAGATGCGCTTTTCGCGACCACGATTCGGTCTGGCTCGCGATTGCACAGCACGGCCAAAGCGTACGCCCCGCGCACGCGCTTCAACGCGGAGCGCACCGCCTCCATCAACGACGGAGCGCCCGCGGACAACGCGCTGTCGACGAGATGAGCGACGATCTCGGTGTCGGTGTCGCTGGAGAATTCGATCCCTTCGGATTCGAGTTGCTGCTTTAGCTCGAGGTGATTCTCGATGATCCCGTTGTGCACCACCGCGACCTCTCCGGCAGCGTGCGGGTGCGCGTTGGCCTCGGACGGCCGGCCGTGAGTCGCCCAGCGCGTGTGGCCGAGACCGGTGACGCCCTCGAGCGAATTTTGCTCGAGGGCGCGAGCCAGGTTGTCCAGTTTGCCGACGGCGCGCACGATCTCGATCTTCTCGCCGTCGTGCACGGCGAGGCCGGCGGAGTCATAACCGCGATACTCGAGCTTGCGCAGGCCCTCGAGAAGGATGGGGCCGCAGGTACGGGCCCCGACGTAGCCGACTATTCCACACATGGACTCTTCAGATTCCTTGTGGCAGCGCGAGATTCAACTGGCCCAATTCGAAGCGAGGAACCGGCAGACTCGCGCTCAATACGGATTGTCTCCGCCGGGCTGGGGCGGGGCGGGTGCCGGCGATGGGGGCGCGGCAGGGGCAGGGGGCGCCGGGACAACAGGTGGTGGCGGAGGTTGGGGTGGGCTCGGCTGCGGGGGCGTCGGGGGCGCGGGTGCTGCGGGTCGAGGTGCGGGAGCCACCGGCACCGGCGCGGCAGGCCGGGGCGCCGGGACCACTGGCCGCGGCGTGACCGGCGGCTCGGGCTTTGCCTTGGCGGCCGGGGGCGCGACCGATTCTTCTTCGGCCAGCGGTTCTTTTGCCTGCGGCGCCGCCGAATCGCTCTTTAGAGCTTTGGCTGCCGCCGCGTCCGAGTCGGGCTCTGGCGGTGCTTCGGCACTCGGAGCCGCAACCGCGCTCGCCGACGGAGCTGCGACGGGCTGCTCCACGGGACTCGGCTCATCGCGCCCGCCTCGGGTCGGCGTCGGCTCCCGAAGGAATATCCAGGCCCCCGCCAACCCGATGGCCGCAAGGCCCCCGAACTTCACGAAATCGGGCAACCCGAGCACGCGATCGAGTAGCGACGGCGCCATCGGCAACGCCGGAGCGGCCGGCGCGGCGTCTTCGCTTTCGGTCGTTCGTTTGCGCGCCGGGGTCGGAGATTCGACGCTCTTCTTTTTCTTCGGGCGAACGACTTCTTTGCCGGGCAGCCCTTTGCTCGCGGCGCGCTCGCTACGCTCCCGCTGCTGTCTCCGCCTTTTCCGAGTCGCTTTCTTCTTCGCCACGCGAGGTCTCTCGGGGCTCAGTCGTTGAGCGCCTCAGCACCGCCGATGATCTCCATCAGCTCGGTCGTGATCGCCGCCTGGCGTGCGCGGTTGTATTGCAGCGTGAGCGAATCGATCATTTCGCTCGCGTTTTTCGTTGCTGCGTCCATCGCGGTCATCCGAGCCCCGAGTTCCGACGCCATCGATTCGTAAAGTGCACGCAGAATCGTGATCTCGATGTACATCGGCACGAGCCGCTCGAGCAGCGCCCGCTTGCCGGGCTCGAAAATGAACTCCTCCTGCAGGCGCTCTTCGCTCCCGGCATCTGCAGCGAGTCGCTTCGCCTCTTCGACCGCTCTTGCCACCGGGAGCATGGATTCGAGCACGACCTCCTGGCTCATCGCACTCTTGAACTCGTTGTACGCGAGATAGATGCTGTCGACTTCTCTCGCCAAAAACGGTTTGAGAATGTGGGCGGATACTGCCCGGGCCTGGTCGATGTCCAGCTTGCCCCACACCCCCTCGAACACGTGGAAGATGGGCGCATTCCGTCGACGGAAATAATCGCGACCTTTTCTGCCGATTGTGGCTATCTGCACGTCCCGGCCCTCGCCGACGTGCTCTTTCCACGCGCGTTCGGCAGTCCGGTTGATGTTCGTGTTGAACGGACCGCAGAGACCGCGGTCGCTGGTCACGACGACGATCAACACACTCTTTTCCGGACGCTGGGCGAGAAGCGGATGGTCGGGCGCTGCGGCATCTCCGCTAGTCGAGCCGGCCGCAACCTCTCCCAGGACCTCTCCCGACTTAACGGCGTACGGCCGCAGAGCGACGATTCGGTCCTGGGCCTTGGCGAGTCGTGCCCCGGCGACCATTTTCATGGCACGCGTGATCTTCTGCGTCGACTTGACGCTTCCGATGCGCTTGCGGATGGCCTTGAGATTCGCCATCAGCTCGCTTTCTTCTTCTTCTTCTTTTTCTTCTTCGGCTTTTGCTCGTCGCTTGCTCCGCCGCCACCTGCGACGAACTTGTCGCTGAAAGACTTCAACGCTTTCTCGAGCTTTTCCTTGAGGGCATCGTCGATCTTCTTCTTCGTACGGATCTCTTCCAAGATGTCGGGGTGCTTCGAATCGAAGAAACGGAAGAGCTCGGCTTGGTAATCCTTGAGTGATTCGATCGGCAGCTTGTCGACGAAGCCCTTGGTGCCCGCATAGATGACGAGCACCTGCCGCACGACGTCGAGGGGCTGGTATTGGCCCTGTTTCAAGAGCTCCGTCAGACGCTGCCCACGGTCTAGCTGAGCGCGAGTCGCGGCGTCGAGATCGCTGGCGAACTGGGCGAACGCGGCCATCTCGCGGTACTGGGCGAGGTCGAGACGCAAGGTGCCAGCGACGCCCTTCATCGCCTTGATTTGGGCGTTTCCGCCGACGCGGCTCACCGAAATGCCGACGTTGATGGCCGGGCGAATGCCGGAATAGAAGAGATCGCTCTCCAAGAAGATCTGCCCGTCGGTGATCGAGATGACGTTCGTCGGAATGTAGGCGGACACATCGCCGGCCTGAGTCTCGATGACCGGAAGCGCCGTGAGGGAGCCACCCGAATGAGGATCTCGCGCTAGCTCGAGATCGGCTTTGTCGTCACGACCCTCGAGCGACTTCTCCGCCTTCTCGTGACCTTCGTCTCCGATGTAGAGCTGGCCGTCGACTCCACGGAAGTTGCCGTCTCCCGGGGGAACCTTCGTGCCCTTCTTGACCACGAACCAACGGTTGCCCATCTTCGCCGCTCGCTCGAGCAGGCGTGAGTGCACGTAGAACACATCGCCGGGGTAGGCCTCGCGCCCGGGTGGGCGCCGCAGCAGTAGCGACATCTGACGGTAAGCGACGGCTTGTTTCGACAAGTCGTCGTACATGCAGAGCGCGTGACCGCCGGTGTCTCGATAGTACTCCCCGATCGTGACCCCCGTGTACGGGGCCAGGAACTGAAGCGGCGCGGGCTCGGTCGCAGTGGCGACGACGACCGTCGTGTAGTCCATCGCCCCGAACTGGTTCAGCTTGTCGACGACCTGAGCGACGGTCGAGGCCTTCTGCCCAATCGCCACGTAGACACAGTGAACGCCCTGACCTTTTTGGTTGATGATGGTGTCGACCAAAATCGCGGTCTTGCCAGTCTGGCGGTCGCCAATGATGAGCTCTCGCTGACCCCGACCGATGGGAATCATCGAATCGATGGCCTTGATCCCGGTTTGAAGCGGCTCGGTCACCGGTTGGCGCCCGATGATGCCCGGCGCTTTGACCTCGATCCGACGACGAGTTTTCGTCTCGATCGGCCCTTTTCCGTCGATGGGTTGGCCGAGCGCGTTGACCACGCGGCCAGCCAACTCCGGGCCAACGGCCACATCCGCGATGCGGCGGGTCCGTTTGACGGTGTCGCCCTCTTTGACCCCGGTTCCATCACCGAGAATCGCGACACCCACGTTGTCCTGCTCGAGGTTGAGCACGAGTCCGTAGAGCTCGCCAGGGAACTCGACCAGCTCGCCGGCCATGACACTCTCGAGGCCGTACACGCGGGCAATTCCGTCGCCCGTCGTCAGCACGGTCCCCGTCTCCATGACGAGCGCGGCGCTGTCGAAGTTCTGAATTTGCTTCTTGATGATCTGCGAGATTTCGTCGGCAGAAAGCTGCATGGTCGTCTCGTCCTCTTGCGTCAGCCGGCGTTCAAGCGCTGGCGGACAAAAGCTGTCGCTCCATCTCACGAAGGCGGCCCTTGATGCTGCCATCGATCGTGTTGTCTCCGATGCGTGTCACCACGCCCGCAATCAGTGAAGGATCTTCCTTGCGCTCGAGCACAATCTTCTTTTTGGTCGCCGTTTCGAGCTGTTGTTGAAGTTTTCGGAAGTAGTCCTCCCCCAGCGGCTGGGCGGTCGTGACCGTCGCGCGCAGAATCCCCTCCTTCTCGTCGACGAACTGGGAGAGTCGCTTGGCGATGTCGGGGAGCACTCGAAGTTTGTGCCGTGAGGCGAGCAGCCGGATCGCGTTGACGGCGAGTTGCCCGAGACCGAGCCGACGGGCGACCTCCTGCAAGATGCTGTCGCGCTTGCTTTCTTCGACGAGCGGATTGTCGAGCACGACTCGAAGCTCCCGACTCCCGGCATAGGCATCCGCGACGTTCCGAATCTGCAGAGAAATCTGGCTGAGCTGGTTGGCCTCCACGCCAAGCTCGAAGATCGCGCGGGCGTAGCGATCCGCTATGGCGCCATAGCCGCTCATGCTCGCCCCACCCCGGTTTGCTCGAGCGCGGTTCCGAGCCCGGCCAGATAGTTGTCGGCCAGACGCCGATGGTCGGACGCGACAGCCTGCTTCGTGACTTTTTCTTCGGCAGACTTCACCGCGGTTCGAATCGTCTCTTTCAACAGACGTTCGTGGGCGGCCTTCAGCTCCTGCTCGATGAGCAATCGCGCATCGCGCTCCATGCGAACCTGCCGCTCTTTGGCTTCTGCTAGAATCCGTTCGCGCTCGCGCTGTCCCGTTTCTCGCATCTCTCGCCGGACGCGCTCGATCTCTTCGTCGACGTGCGCGAGCTTGTCCTCGTAGTCGGCGAGGCGTTTGGCCGCATCGTCTTTCATGGTCGAGGCTTCCTGCATGCCCCCCATGATGGTGCTCTTGCGCTTCTTCAACGCTTCGGTGACGGGCTTTCGAGCAAAGCGCACCAGGATGTAGAAAAGCAAGCCGTAGTTGAGGAGCAAGCCGAAGAACGGCGGCGGCGTGCCGGGCTTGCGCCACAGGAGTCCGGGCTCGACCCCGTCCTTTTCGCCGATGAACCCGTGGTGCAGGTTCCACTCGGCGTGCCCGCCATGCGCGTCATCGCCCGATTCTGCTGCACCGCCCCCAGGACCGCCGGACGCCGGAGCCGCGACGAGTGCCGCCGTCAGCAGAGTCAGCGCCGCAGCCATCGCGAGGGCCCGGCGCGCTCTTCGGGACACGGCCATCACGCGGCCTCCTTGCCGAGAACACGACGCACGATTTCCTCGGCGATTTTCTCTGACTCTCGGCCAAGTTCGAACCGGATGGAGTGCAGCTCCTCTTCGATTTGTTGGCGGCCTTCGTCGACGATCCGAGTCGACACGGCTCGGGCGTCGTCGAGGATCTTCGCTTCGAGCTTGGCGGTCTCCACGCGGAGCTTTTCCCGTTCTTCGGCCGCGACGCGGTTTATCCGTTCGAGCTCGCCCTCGTAGCGACGAAGCAGCTCGCCGGCTTTTTCCTGCATCGCCCGCGCTTCGTCCTTCGCCCCCTCGGTTCGCTTTTCACGCTCCTCGAAAATCCGGAGAACCGGTTGGAACAAGAGCGGGTCCAGCAGAAACATCAGCGCGAAGAACAGGACGGCCTGGAGGAAAACCGTATTGTCGAAATCGACGTTGACGGCTCCGCCGAGCACACCGGCACCGAGCACGGAGTCGACGTTGGCGCCGAGGGACGCGAGCGTGGTCATCTATACGAATTTGCGGGGGTATTGCGCTGAATTGACACAGCGCGTGACGGCGCGCCACGTACCATCTTGGCGTTTGGCTGTCTAGCGGCACGCGTTTGGCTGCTCCGGCGGCGCTAAGGCAAGTGCCACCCGGAATCGGCAACCCGCAGCACTCCCGCGTTTCCGACGCGGCGGGCCACCTCCGCATAGGCCTCGCCGGTGCCCGGATCGGTCGCATCCGGCGCGACGTCGAGCAAGGGGACGAGCGCAAACGCCCGATGTTGGAGCCTGGGATGCGGAACGGTCAACTCTGGCGAATCGACCGCGATGCCTTCGATCCAGAGCATGTCGAGGTCGAGCGTCCTTGCGCCCCAACGCTCGGCCCGCACCCGGCCCGCCCCGCGCTCGATCGACATCAGGCTCAGGAGCACGGCGGCTGGCGGTGTCGAGAGGCAAAGCCCTACGGCGGCATTGAGATACTCCGGCTGAGGCGGCCCACCGACCGGCTCGGTTCGGTAGAGCGCAGAAACCGAACACCGCGCTCCGCCACCCGCGTGCTCCAAGCCGAGCAACGACTGAACGGCGTGGCGGAGCGTGCTCCGTGCATCGCCCAAGTTGGCTCCCAGTCCGATGACGTATCTCGTGAGTGGGGACACGCCACGCAGACGATACTACGTTGTGCTATTCCCGTCTGGATGCTGGGACTCACGAACGGCGAGTTGTTCATCGTCGTCTTCGTGGTCGTGGCGGTCCTCACCGCCAGCTGGTGGCCCAGGATGGGAGAGGCGGTGGCAGAGATGTTGGCCGGACGGCCCGAGGCTGGCCCCGAAAGCGACGAGGACTGAGGCTGCCGCCGAGGGAAAGCTCGATTCCTGACCCAGAAGGTCTCGAAAGCCCCGGCACGCGCTACACTCCGCCACCGTGGTCGAGGCCGACGACGACAAGGAAGACGCTTCGGAGGCCGACTCGCTCGAGCCGCCGATCTTCGTGAGCGACGCGTCAGCGGAAGCCGAGCGGCTCACCGATGGCCTTCGCGCGCGCGGCTACCGCGTCGTCGACGTTCCGCTTTCGCTCCTGGTCAACCGCGTCTCGGTCCAGAAGCCCGCGCTGATTCTCTGCGACGTGGACGCCGAAGGCGCGCTCGACACTACCGCGCAGCTTCGTGACGTGCCCGAAGCCAACGAAGTCGACATCATCTTTCTCGGGGAATCCGGCAAGACGCTCGACAACATGCCCGACGCCGTATTCCACGAGGGCAGCGGGTTTTTCGTCCGCCCCGTCGACGTTTACGCACTCTTGCGCAAAGTCGAGGCGCTGGTCGGTCCCCCAAAGGGTTCCGCGCGCCCATCGAGTCGACTCAGTCTGCCCCCGTCACAACGGCTCTCGTCGAGCAATCCGCCCAGCCGCTCGCGTCCCCCGCCGAGCGCTCGACCTTCGAAACCACGCGTCTCGTCGCGCCCACCTCCCCCGTCGATGGACGACGACGAATCGCGATCGTCGCGGCCGCCGGCGACGCGGGCATCCGCACCGCCGTTGTCACAAAGGCCGGAGCGATCGCCGGACGTACGCTCGACATCGAGCGTTCCGAGCGACGCCCCTCACGACACTTCGAGTCCACCCGAGCTACCACCGGCAATCCCACTGGGGGCGGGCGAGGGCGACGATCGTGACGAGAAGCAACCGCATGCGGTGATGAGCCCGCAGCTCGAGCAGCTGCTCGCGACAGCCGAGGAAAGAGCATCGAACGCCGTCCGCGCAGCGCCACCACCTTCGGATCGCATGTCGCCGGAGGAGGAGGTCGAGACGGTGCTGCCCGCGGACGTGCTCGCTGCGCTCGACGAGCCACTCGACGACGAGGACATCGACGGCGACGAGGGCAGCGAATCGCACGGTACGGGCCGAGGGGCGACCGGCGTTGGAACCGGGGCCGGCCGCTCGATCGGAACGTCGGCCGGAACAGGCACCGGGTTGGGCACGGGCGCCGGTACGGGGTGGGGCGGAGGCTCGGCAGCAGGCTCGGACGCGGGACAGGCGGGTGACAGCAGCCTCGGCACGGGGGTCGGCACCAACATCGTGGGCGCGGCTCCCGCGACACATTCGGGCGCGCTGGACTCGGGGATTTCGCTCGCCATGGGGACCGAAGCTCCCTCGTCGGAGCCCGTGGGCGTCGACGCAGCCAGGCTCCCTCCCGCGCCCCCGTCGTCGACCGGCGACGCGGCACCCATGGACGCCGTGACCGCGGCGGGCGCGCCTATCGCCGTGCAGCAGCTCAGCGACTCACAGATCCCACCGCCCGCTACCCAATGGGAGCCGCCAGGCCATCCTGGACCCGCGGAGGGCCCGATCATCCGGGAATCGCGCGACGCATCCACCGCCCCGCCAAAGCCGGCGAGCAATGAACCGAGCACTCGCCCGCCGCCGGGCATCCCAAGCGTGCTCGGGCGTGGCGAGGCCATTCGCGCGCTCGCCAGGGTGATTCGAGCGCGATACTCCGGCGCGCTGGCCTTCGAAGCCGACGGCGGCATTCGCCGCGTCGTGTTGCGGGACGGCGACTTCGTGACGGCAGCATCGAGCGTCGACGGCGAGTCCTTGGTTGCGTTTCTCGTAGCGCGAGGTGATCTGCCCGCCGACGTCGGGCAGGCCCTCGGGCGCAAGATCGCACAATTCGGACGCCACGCCGGCGCCGCGCTGATCGCCCACGGGCATCTGCCTCAAGACGCCTTGTGGAACGTACTGCGCTCCCACGCCGAGTGGATCATCGGTCGAGCGCTCAACATCAACCGCGGCGCCGCGAGTGTGGAAAAGTCGATCCCGGCTCGACTCGAAGCCGAGCCCGCAGTGTTCGGTGGCGCTACTGGCGCCGAAGTGTTCGTGGAAATGGTGCGACGGGTGATCCCGCCGTCGGAAGCACTACAGCGTTTGAACGGTGGCAGCTCCCGGCTCCAGGAGGGTCCGACCGCCAACCTGCTCAGCGAATGCGCGCTCGCGCCAGAGGACATGAACCTCGTGACCACCGGGCTCGGAGGCACCGTCCGGGAGCTGCTTTCGGGCGCCAGCCCCGAGCTCGCGTCCACGTTGTACGCTCTCTGGGAGCTCGGAATCGTCGAGCCCGCCGACAAAAACGACGCCCACGCGGCGGCTAGCGTCGGAAAAGCCGAGCAGTCGCAGCCGGCCGAGCCTCTGGACGAGCTCGACGCCGAGGCAGTGCGCGCCCGCATCGAAACTCGCCGGGCTCTGGTCGCTGACGGAGACTACTTCGCGCTTCTCGGCGTCGCGCACATGGCCACGGCCTACGACATCAAGCGCGCTTACCTCGACCTGCGTCGGGAGCTCGAGCCGGGTCGCATACTGACCGGACTCACCGCGGATCTCGCAGACGACCTCGACGTGGTCCTCGAAGTGCTCGACGAGGCGTACGAGATCCTCAGCGACCAAGTACGACGAGAACGTTACCGGCGCGCCATCGAAGCCACGCCCTGAACCGTCTTTCTCGACTCAATGCACGCAGGCCTGGGGACACTCACGCGAGAGGTTGACCTGAAACGCGCGGTAGCGCGGCAGCGCTGATTGGCCAAAGCGCCATCCCTCCGGCTCGCAAAAGTCGGCGACGACGAAGCTACCCCCCTCGAACGATCCCGCTATGGCGATCGGCTGCGGCAGGCTGCGGCACCAGCGCTCCCGCGCCGATCGGAGCGACTCGGTGTTCCACAAGATCCCGGTCACCTGGCCCTCGAGCTCGGGTCGACCGGGGGCCGGACCGATGCTCGCCCGGTCGATTCGTACGTAGGCATCACGCAGCCGGAGCGCCTCCGGGAACACCAGACTGTTCCAACAACCGGAGTCGATGCGCAGATTGCTGAGCATCGCGGCCGAATGTTGGAATTGCAAACCCGTGTACGGCATGAACCCGTTGACCATCCACGCCGTCCCGAGCCCCACGCCGATCCACCGGGGCGCCTTGGGCGGTCGCTCGGACCACGCGGCGAACCAATCGAAAACCCCTCTTGGCCGACGCTCGATCCAAGCCGCGAACACCCAGGCGAGTGCGATCCAGAGCAGCGCTTCCTTGAGGCACCAGTCGGGGTCGGTGCGCCACCGCTCCGCCGGGTAGCGCGAGACGCTCGTGACTGCGGCAATCGAACCCAAGGGCACGACCCACCTGTAGCGGCGAACGAACGTGCGGCCGAGGTGATGAATGTCCTCCTCGCGGAGTAGCATCACCCACCCCGACATCATGGTGAACGCGAACGCAGGCGCGAACACGATCGTCAAAGGCAAGTGCACGAACAGGCCGAGTAGAAAACCCGCCGCCGGGCGGAGAATCAACATGACGACGAGCGACAGCTCTGCGAAAACGAACAGCCACGGCCAACCCGGCCAAGACGAGAGCGACGTCAACGACGCGACCCCCCAATCTTCTCCGAGGAGGCGCACGCCGCCGCTGGCGCAGCTCACCTCAGGGTTGAAAAAGTCGCGGTTGAGCTTGTGAATGGCCGCGACGAAGTACGTGCCGACCGTCAACGGCCGGACGACGAACGGCAGACCCAGCGCCATCCGACGATTGCGACCGGAAGCTGGCCCGACCCAGCAGCCAATGGCGCCCAGGGCACACCCGAGGAGGAAGACGGGTTGGGTCAATTGGTCCGCCAGAAAGAACAGCGGAATGCTGATGCCTAGCGCGCACAGGAGCCACCCCAAGAGCGCCCCGTTTAGCGCCAGTATGAAAGCGCCAACCCAGTGCAACAGAGTCGGGGCGAGCCAGTCGTCCCGAAGCGCGTCCGGTAGCGTCAACCGCACCGCCGAAGCGAAAGCGAAGGCCCGTGCGTACAGGAGATAGCGCGTGGAGCTCGTCGGCCGCGCGAGGAAGCTCGGTGGGTTCCGAGAAAAGTCCTCGTCGGCGTCCGTATCCGTCACAGCACTTGCCGCAAGATGACGGCAACCGCACCAACTGCGGAGGTCGCCAACACCGCCGGGCGCGTGTAACCCTTGTCTAGCACCTTCGCCGTCCGCGCCGACAACGAGAAACCCACGACGACCCCGGGGAGCAACGCCGCGGCCCAAGTCAGCTGCTGCCGGTCGAAATGACCGACCGCAACGACGGCAATGAGCGACATCGTCGCAGAACAGACGAAGTAGCCAGCCAGCGTCCCTCTCAGAGTCGGACCCCCGGAGTGCTGGAACACCATCGCCACGGGCGGCCCGCCGATCGACGAGGTCGTGCCCATGATCCCCGAAACGATCCCGACCAGGACCAGCGTGAGCCGACGAGGCTCGATTCTAAGTCCCGATCCGCTCATCGCCACGGCGATGAGAATCACCGCCGCGAGAAAAATGCTCATGGCGCGAGGCTCAATCATCGCCAACGCGACGGCGCCTAGCACGGTGCCTGGGAGGCGACCGCCCAGCGCCCAGAGGACCTTGAACTTGTCCATGTGTCGATGCTCGCGTGCCGCAACCAACGAGGTCAGCAACAACGCCGCGCAGAGAAGGGGCCCCGGCACGAGTTTGGGCTCGAGCAGCAACAAGAACGGCGCCGAGACGAGCGCCATGCCGAACCCGACGGAACCCTGCAACAAGGCACCGACGGCCACGATGCCGCACGCGAGGAGAAGCACGGAGAGTTCCAACGGACGGCGACAGACTGCCACAACTCGGAGGTCCGGACGCCGCGCGGTCGAGGCTTATTCGGCAGCGTCTCCGGCTCGGGTCGAGCTCAAAACGTCGATGTCGAGCTCTCCGCCCGTCGCGCTGAGCAACGCCGTGTCCCCTTCCGCCAAATCGCCCGTCAGAATTCGTTCGGCCAGTGGAGCTTCGATCAGGCGCGCGATCGTTCGTTTCATGGGGCGAGCGCCGAGGGAAAGGTCGTATCCGCCTGCTTCGAGCAACGCCTCGATCGCGGCACCGTCGAACTCGACGTGCACCCGACGGCTCGCGCGCAGTCTAACGCCGAGCTCGCTCAGCAGCCGACGGGCAATTTCGCGAACGTCGTCCTTCGTGAGCGGCGAGAACACGAGCACTTCGTCGATGCGGTTGTACATCTCCGGAGCCAACGAGCCGCGGGCTGCGGCGGTGACACCGCGTTCGATGGAGTCGTTGCTCTTCGACTCATTTCCGAAGCCGACCCGGCGCTTCGTCGAGGCGCCAGACTCGTCCGCGCCGATATTCGACGTTATCATGATCACCGTATTGGTGAAGTCGACCGTTCGCCCACGTCCATCGGTGAGCCGGCCTTCGTCGAACACTCCAAGAAACGTCTCGAGCACCTCGGGATGCGCTTTCTCGACTTCGTCGAGGAGAATCACTTGGTACGGCCGCTTGCGAACGGCTTCGGTGAGCTGCCCACCGGCCTCGTGTCCGACGTAGCCGGGCGGGGCCCCTATCAGTCGCGCCACCGAGTGCGCTTCGCCGAACTCGGAGAGGTCGATGCGCGTCATGGCGCTTTCGCAGAAAAAAAGCACCTCTGCGACGGCTTTTGCCGTTTCCGTTTTTCCGACCCCGGTGGGGCCGAGCAGCAGAAACGTGCCGATGGGTCGTCGCGAGCCGAGACCCGCGGCGTTGCGACGGAGAATGCTCGCGATACGGCGAAGTTGCGATTCGTGTCCCACGACCCGACCGGCCAACAGCTCCTCGAGCTTGAGCATCCGCTCGCGGTCGGTTTCGAGTAACCGGTCGATGGGGATGTCCGCCATTTCCGACACCACCTCGGCGACGTGCTCAGCGGCGACGCTCGAGCCACCGCGACGCCGCACCCGCGCTCCGGCGAGATCGATGACCGACACGGCCTTGTCCGGCAGCGCTCGACCAGGCAGGTAGCGTACCGTCCACCCCACGGCGAGGGCGAGGGCGTCCATGTCGAACTCGACCTGATGGTGCTTTTGAAAGGTCGGCGCGAGTGCCTCGAGTACGAGGAACGCGTCCTCTCTCGACAGCTCGTCGACCTCCACGACGGAGAAACGACGAACGAGGGCGCCATCGGCATCGATCAGCTTCTTGTAGTCTTCCGGCGTCGTGGCGCCGATGCACGGGAGCTCGCCTCGCGCGAGCGCGACTTTGAGCTCCCCCGACAGCTCTTCGGCGGCGTCTCCGAGGAACAGTTGGTGAATCTCGTCGAAAAAGACCACCACCCTGCCCTCTGCAGCGAGCGTCTCCTTGCGGATTTGGCTCATTCGCTGAGCCAGCGCCCCTCGCACTCCGGTCCCAGCGATGAGATCGGTGACCGGGATCTCGATGATGACGCGGTCGTCCAACGACGCCACGCCATCACCGGTCGCAATCCGCTGCGCCAGCCCGCGGACGATGCTCGTCTTGCCCACCCCGGGCGCGCCAACCAGCATCGGGTTGTTCCCCTGGCGCTTCGCGAGCACGTCGAGGGTTTGTTCGATTTCGGTCTCGCGCCCGACGACGCGATCCGGCGCAGAAAGCGACTCCGCGAGGGTGAGATTGTGGCCGAGCTCGCGGAGAGTCGGAAACTTCGCGGGATCGAGGTCGAACCTCGATCCGCGCGCCTTGGCGCGGACCAGCGGTTTCGCGGCGGGCGACGACTTTGGGGGTTTCTGGGCCGCGCTCGGCTTGGCGGGCGGCTCCACTGGCGACGGCGCGACGGCGGGCAGAGCGCGCATCACCTGCGACGGACGCTCGCTCGGTTCGTCACGGGACTCCGACGGCGGGACCGGCGATGGCGGAAAAACGGGGATCGCCGTTGCCCGACGAGAGGCGCTCGAGGTCGCCGCGGTCGCCTGACGTCCCGGATCGGGATCTCGCCTCGTGACGATTCGCCGGCGTCCCACCAGACCCAGGCCGAGATTGAGTGCTCGAACCCGCAGCTTGCTCACGTCGACACCACACTGCTCGAGGGCTTTGCGAGCGGCGAAACCGGCGTCGTTGAGCAGGGCGACGAGCAGGTGAATCGCTGCCGGCTCGGGCGCCCGGGTGCGTGCCGCTACATCCCGCGCCCTCTGGAAGGACTTGCGGAGCGGATCCTCGACATCGTCAGTGGACGCGCGCGCTGCGGTGAGCAGCCGTGCCTCGCTCAATCCGAAGTCACCAAGCAAGTCCGCGGCGGGCCCTGGCCGCCCCGCCATCGCCGCGAGTAGGTGCGCGCTGGTCACCCTCTCTTTGCGTGAGGCGGCGAGCGCCTCGCACACCTTCTTGAGAGAAATCAGCTCAGACTCGGTACGCGGGCGCATGGGCGGTTGCGGGGCGGGTCGGTGCGGTTCCGGGGGTCGGTGCGGTTCTGGGAGGTCGGCGCGGTTCCGGGGAGAATGGGTACGGCACCGGGGGAGATTGGCGCACCCGAGGAATGCTCGAATGGCGCGATATCGGCCAAGTTTTCGCGCCTTCGGACGGCGGCCGCGAACCTCAAGGCTGCAAAAAGACCCGGCTTCGCTTTTTGACGTCCCACACCTCGACGGAGGTCGCTCCGCCGACGGCCACGAGGGGCTTGTCCCTGGCGATGGCCAGGTCTCGATTACCAACCCAATGGGCGAGCCATGACGTGCCCGGCGGGGGAGTGCCCGGCTCTGCGGAAAGCTCTTGGCGGAACACGAGCTGGCCGTCGTGACCGTGAACCACGAGCCGCCACTTCGTCGGGTGTTTTTCACCTGGCTCGACTCCCAGAGCGGCGACGTACCGAACACTCGAGGCCAGCTCGAACGGGACCATGCCGAGATCGATTTTTCGAACTCGCCGAGCGGTCTGGCCCAGCTCGACGAGCGACATCTTCCCAGACTTCGTCGCCACCCAAACGCGGTCGATCCTCCGCGCGCGAACCAATCTCCAGACATCCGTCTCGAGATCGGGCAGCGCGAGACCGACGGACTTTCCATCAGGAAAGAACCTTCGCAACTTGCCTTGTTCGGTGGCCACGAACGCTCCATCGGGCAAAGCACCGAGCGCTCGTCCGTCGAAGCCGGAAAAGTCGAGCGAGTTCCCTACGCCCTGCAAAGGACCCGCATCGTCGGCGTAGTCGTATCGGTACAGGGCCGAGTCGCCAGCGTGATGAACCCAGACACGATCGAAAAACCGCTCGTCGCCGAACAAACGCGACCGCGGAAACAGGGCGACGCGAGAAAATGTCTCGGGCTCGGTTCGACGGGGCGCGAGTCGGACGAGCTTCGTCAGATCAGCCACCGCGAACCCGCCATCAGCCGTACGAACGAGACGCCGAGGGTTTGCCAGCGAGATCCGGGTCACCAGCTTCCAGCTTCGGACGTCGTGGACCACCAGCTCGTCTGCGGTGAGCCGGCCCAAACGACCCCGAGCAAACGCTACGCGTTGCGCCGGAGCTGGCCGCGGCGGCAGTGACACGCGAGCAATGGGCTTGCGCTCGGCTCTCGCGGACCCGCCGTCCGAAATTCGCAACATGGCGTCGAACGCCGGCATGGGCGGGCGAGGAGCCGGCTCGGCGAAGTCTGGCTCTGGCTGGTCATCGCAAGCAACGACGAGACTCAGAGAGAGCATCGTACGGACGAGCGCGCGCCCCATCGAGGTCCGTCTAGCACGACGCGATGTCCCCCGGGCGCGCGAACTCTGGCGTCGGCGCCGAATCGGCGCTAACCGTTGCGGCGCCGTGTGGCATCGAATCGTCGTAGTGGGTCTCACCCTCGGGCTCGTCGGGTGTGGCAAGACTCGCCAGTGTGAACGGTTCGTCCAGGCAGTGAACGCGGACCTCGAGGGCATCGAGCAAACATATGGGACCGACGTGAGAGCGCGCACGCCCGAAACCTTCGACGACGTGACGAAGCGCTACAAGGCGATGGCCGCCGGGATCACGGCGTTGGAAATCCGCCACCCACGTATCAAGAAGCACGTGCAGGAATACGTCGCGCTCGCCGAGCGCACGGCGGTGGCCACCGAGCGCACCGCGAAGGCATTGCGCGACCAGAAGAAGCGAAAAAGGCACTGGAAGCGAGCGGTCTCGAGCCAGAAGCGTGAGATCGACCGAATCCGCGGCCAGGAAAAACTCCTAGTGGCGCGGCTCAACAGCGTATGCAAACGCTGACCGTCAGCGCTTGTTCTTTTTTCTCGTTGTCCGCTTCGGCGGAAGGAACCGTCGCTCTTTCGGACCGACGCTGACGCGGCCCCAGACGTAACCCACGAGTCGGCGAAACGAGCCCATGTCGTCGCCGGCGAACAGCCATAGGTCCCGAGCGTCGCGATCCGTATGCATGGTGGCTGCCCAATGGCCGCTCGACACCCACGCCAAGATCTTGGGACGGTCAAGCACCACGCGGGCGATCAGGATCCCGCAGGCGGGTTGTTTACCCACGCCCGCGCAGCCTCCCGCAACGACGAGCTCCTCGTTGCCTATCGGGCGCCAGAACCACATCCGGTCGATCTTGAAATCGTGACTTTTCGGCAGCTCTTGTTTGGCTTGTTCGGGCAGGAGGGACTCGAGCGATCTTCCCAAGTCGCGGTCGATCGGTTCCTTCCTTTCGAGTCGACGGCCACGCTTGACGTGCAAGTTGACTTCCTGCTCGTTGACTGGCCCGACACAGCAGCGAAAACCCGCGATGCCCGAGACCTCGTCCGGGGATCTGCCCATGCCGTTCGCGCATCGTCCGGCGAGCTCACCCGCCGGCGCGTTGCCGCCGCGCGCGGTGGCCAATTCTCGCTTCGAGTCTCGACCCCAATCGCTGCTCGTCCATTCCCAGACCCCCCCGTGCATGTCGTGAACGCCGAATTCGCTGGCACAACTGAACCGGAGCCCGCTCGGGAGTAGCGCGGGTTTTGCTCCGGTTCCGCAGATCTCCGGCCGGTAGCGGTTGCCGTATTCGTAGGTCGTGTTTTTCGGCCCCTTGCACGCGCGCTCCCATTCGAGCTCGGTGCACAAACGTTTGCCGATTTCGGCGCACAAGGCTGCGGCACCCTCGCGCGAAACGCTCGTGTGAGGGATCGCCCCCTCCTCGTTGGGGTAGGGAAAAACGTCGATGAAAAAACCCGTCATGATCACTTGCTCGCCGGGCATTTCTTCGTCCGCTATTCGGGGAAGCTGATCCGGCGCCGTCCCCGCAACCAGAGCGCCGGGGTGGATCCAAACCATGCCCTTGCGAGGAGGAGGCGGTGGCATCCCGGCGTCCGGCCGCACGAGCACGGACCCCGGCGCCGGGCTGCTCGTCACTTCCGGCTGTGCCCGGTCGCGACAAGCGAGAGCTGTCGAGAGCGTCAGCGGCAACATGACAGTCCCGAAGCGCAAAACGCGAAGCACGAGCCGAGTGTGACCCTGCTGGGACCGTACCGCCAACAACCCGGATCCCATCACGCGACGCCGACGAAACTTCTACGCCAGCTTTTTCGGTTCCTTCGTTTCGGCAGACTCCCGCAAGCCGAGCTCCTTCATTTTGAGCTGAAGGCCTTTGCGCGAGATCTTGAGCAATCGTGCGGCGTGGGTCACGTTGCCCTTCGTTTGCTCGAGCGCTTTGACGATGAGCTCGCGTTCCAGCCGGCTCATGGCGGCTTTGACCTGCTCCTTGAGACCATCAGAGCTCGCAGCTTCCGTCGCGGCCGTGGGATCTGGCGCTGCGCGCCCCTCGCGAACTTCCGCCGGTAGATCACCAACCCTCAATTGGGTGGTGTCGCAGAAGAGCACGGCTCGCTCGACAACGTTCTCGAGTTCACGAATGTTGCCTTGCCACGGATATTCCGTGAGCCGTTTTTTCGCTTCGGCGTCTGCGTCGACGATGTTCTTTTTGAGGCGAGCGTTGAACTTCTGGATGAAATGTTGGGCGAGCAAGAGCGTGTCCTCCGCCCCGCGTTCGCAGAGCGGGGGAAGCCGGAGCGGGACGACGTTCAGTCGGTAGTACAGGTCTTCTCGGAACCCGCCGGAGGCGATTTCCTTTTTGAGGTCGCTGTTCGTGGCAGCGACGACGCGAACGTCGACCTTGATGGTCTTGATTCCGCCCACCCGCTCGAACTCGCTCTCTTGCAGGGCCCGGAGTAGTTTCACCTGCATTTCGACGGGGATGTTTCCGATCTCGTCGAGAAAGAGCGTACCGCCGCTGGCGAGCTCGAAGCGACCCGGCTTCGATGTGACCGCGCCGGTGAACGCCCCGCGCTC
Organism: Polyangiaceae bacterium; assembly: GCA_029261965.1. Taxonomy (GTDB): domain Bacteria; phylum Myxococcota_A; class Polyangia; order Polyangiales; family Polyangiaceae; genus JAJDAH01. The sequence continues at coordinate 17,082 of JAJDAH010000161.1, read as the reverse complement.
GTAACCGAAGAGCTCGCTCTCCATCAGATCCTTGGGGATCGCGGCGCAGTTGACCTTGATGAAGGGCATGTCGCGACGCGACGAGTTCTCGTGCAGCGCACGGGCAACGAGCTCTTTGCCGGTGCCGCTGGCTCCAGTGATTAGAACCGTGGTCGGTGTATCCGCCACGCGATCCAAGATGGCGTAGAGTTCCTTGATCGCGGGACTGTGCCCGATGATCCCGTATCTGAACCCCTCCTGGTTGGCGTGGTCTTGCGGCGTGGCGTCGGTGGCGGAAAGGTCGCGCGTCTTGAGCGCCTTGCGAACGATTGCTCGCACTTCGCCCTGATCGAACGGTTTGGTGATGTAGTCGAACGCCCCTGTCTTCAACGCCTCGACGGCGTTGTCGACCGTACCGTGCGCGGTGATCATCACCACCGGGAGCTCCGCGTCGAGTGCACGAGCCTGACGAAGCAGCTCCATCCCGTCGACTTTGGGCATGCGGAGATCGGTGATGACCAGGTCGATGTGGTTGTCGCGGAGCATTTCGAGCCCCATGGCGCCGTCCTCGGCGGTGTGAACCTCCCACCCGTCCCGTTCGAGCTGAGCGCTCAGGACCCGTCTGAGGTTCGGCTCGTCATCAACGACGAGAATCTGCTTGCGCTCGGGGAGCATGACCTTGTCACGTACCCGACGGATCGCGCCCTATTGGCACCGAGCGCTGGCTTCCTTCGGAACTACGGCCCCGCAGTAGAAAAGCGCCGTCTTGCCGTCGCCGGGAATGCCTGCGGCGATGATGCTCCGCTCCCCGAGATTCGGAGCCGTGATCGAGGCTCCGAGTCGGTCGTCCTTTCCGATCGAGGCGACGAACTTCACGTCGTTCGCTCTCTCGAGGCGCTCGCCCTCGACGTCGTACACCAGCACGGCGCCGGCTCCTGTCTGCGTCCGAGCGGTCATGTTCGGAGCGCCAACGAGTACCTCGCCGTCGCCGTCACCGTCGAGATCGCCGACGGCGAGCGAGGTACCGAAATCCGAGTTGTCACAGTCCGCGGTGTCGATGTTGGTCCCGCACCCGAAAGAAGCGATGAGCGCCCCGGGTGGCAAGGAGCCGAGAGAACACTCGGTGACACCGAACGCCGGAGGCTCGAGCTCGAGCAGCCGCGCGGCATCGAATACGTGAACGTTGCGCGCGTCAGCGACGACCAGGTCGTCGTTGGCGTCGGCGTTGACGACTCCGGCCGCGACGGCGCGCCCGAAGCCCGGCGTGCCGCCGATGCACCCCAGGAGCTCTGCACTGTCGTTGTCGTCCGAACGAAAGAGCCAGAGCTGTTCGGCTTCGGGTGCGGACACCGCCAGCACCCGGGTCGAGCCGACGAGCGCAATGCCGACCGCCGAACCGTAAGTGAGCTCGGGGTCGAGGCTGCCTGGTCGAAGCTCCACGGGGTTCAAGCTGTTCGGCCCGTAGTACCAGGCGTGGAGGCCACGCGGGGCGCCGACGAGAATCGCCGGATCCGGCGTGCGGTCCGCGGTGATGCGCAGCCGGTCGAAGTCACCGAGGTCGATCGCCGGAGCGATGACATCGTCGTTCGCGTCGGGTGGCGCGGGCATGGCGTACTCGGTGTTGTCTTCACAACGGACCAGCACTCCGTCCCCGGTGTTCGGCGTCGAACCGATGCCGAGCACGAAACAAAGGTCGTGGCTCTCGCCGTCGGGGCCGGTGAGTCGCGCCGCGCCAGCCACCTGAAAACCCAGGAAACAGGGATTGCTCTGTGGGTCCTGGTCGCACGAGCCGACGTCGATGGGTTCGAGATTCGGCGTGTCTGCCGTGCCGAGCTCGTAGATCGCGCCCGGCGAGTTGACGTCGTTACCACCGACGAAAAGACGGACCTTGTCCGCCAACGAGGCGGTGGCCAGACCGACACCAAATCCCTGGCCGAGCTCGTCGGGTTTGTCGATGACCTCGACCGGCGCGTCTTTCGCGACTTCATCAAACCTCGCCCACGAGCACGCGCTCGCTGTCATCGCGAGCACGCACACGAAACCGGTACGCCAACGGAGCTTCATCAGAACGTCCCTCCGAGCACGATACCACCGCCCCGATTCGAAACGCCCGGCGCGATCGAAATGCGCGGTGGCTTCTTCGGTTTCTTTTGCCGCTCTGGCGCTCGGTTCTTGCGGGCCAGCTTGCCTCGTTTCACGTGGTTCATCGCACCAGGAGCCGCGGGGCCTGGAGGCGCTCCCCGCATGTGCGGCGGACGACGGATGCCGGCCGGATCCGGTTGCTCTTTCGGAGGGTCGACGAGAGGGTCGTGAAAGTCCGCGAGCTCGTCGTACTGGGCAGATGACTCGGGCAGCGGGTCCTTGATGAAATTGATCGCCGAAACGACAGCGAACAGCCCGCCTATGGCGAAGGCACCATCGGCGCCGAGCGCGAGGAATCGGCCTTTGTCCACACGGCTGTCGTTCTGGTCGAGCACACCGGCCTCCCGGTCCGACTTGAGCTCCTTGTGCAAGTCGTCCGAGGTGATCCCGAGATACACGCCCGTACCGATCGACGCGGCGCTCAGGAGCGCGAACGTCCACGCCCCTCCGCGTGGTTGCTTTGGAATCAAGGTCGCTCGGACCGGAAGCACCTGGCCACGTGGCACATCGATGAGGCCTTTCCACGTCTTCCGGCCGCTGCTGGTGATTTTGATCTTGTGCTGCCCCGCGTCGACCTGGCGCTCGAAAACCGGTTCGCCGTTGTTCCACACGCCGACCGGCTCTTCATCGATGCTCACGCTGAACTTGGGGACCTGAGAGATTACCCGAACGATGCCGTAAGGCACCCGCTCGAGCTTGACCTGGATTTCGGTCTGGTCACCGTGTTTGACCATGACTTTGCGCCGCAACGACTGAAAGCCGGGTTTCTCGACGAGGAGAGAGTGCTCGCCAGCGGGAATCAATTCGCCGTAGGGAGTGCGACCCCACTCGGGCCGCTTCTTTCGGTCGTCGTCGAGGTAGATGTGCGCGCCGTCGGTGTTCGCCGAAACGCGCAGGAAGGCCATGAAGGCGCCCTGAGACAGGTTCGCTTTGAAGTGCAGCACTTTGCCTGGCTCGATGCGCACCTCGGTACTGCTGACGTTGAAGTCCCTGAATTTCTCGACGACGACGTGGTAGTCGCCGACGGCGAGGGTGACGTTCGCTGGCGCCCTGACGCTCGTGACGCGAGTCCAACCCGCGTTCGCGGCGCCGACCTTGAACTCGGGGGCCGACGCGGTCGTCTTACGGAACAGGGTGAGTGGGGCGCCCGTGGGATCGGTCTCGATCACCACCAGCGAGCGCATGTCGTCGACCTGGTCCGTGATGTTGATCTTCGCGGGGCCCGCGTCCACGACGCCGCCCTCGACGCCGGTGGCGCCTCCCTCGATCCCTCCGTCGGTGGCTACCGGCGGCGCGGGCACGGCCGCGGCCTTCGCCGCCTCGAGCTTGCCGATACGCTCCTTCACCTTTTCGATGTCCGGCGCGCCAGGATCCACCTGAACGTATCGGCGAAACTTTTCGAGCGCCTTGTCGACGTTGTTCAGCTTGGTTGCGCAGACGCCGGCGTTGAACAGGAACGCCGAGTACTTGTACTGCGCGTACCCCGTATCGAACTCCTGGATGGCCTTCTCGTACTGGCCGGCGATATAGAACGCCTGGCCCTTCTCCATTTGGGCACGAATCGCCTCGAGCTTCTGGGTGGTCGATTGCTGCGCGTCCGCAGTCGCCGGCGCCAGGGCACCCGCAACCAGGAGCGCGAATAGCCACAATATCGAACGAATGCGCAGGTGGCGGTCCTTCACGCGGCGTTTCCTCTCGCTTTGGCGGCTAACAATGCCCATATCGCTACTCGCGTACAACCCGGTCGTTCTAGCTGCGAAATCTCCCCGAAACCACCGGCCAAAGGGCCCCCGGCCCGGCTCCCGGGGTTCTGGCGCCGCGGGTTGCGCTCGGCCCGCGGCTGTCGAAGATAGTTTGAGGTGCGGGGCGGAGTGCTTCTATGATCCGCCGACCCAAGCCCACCGAGACCGGAAAGATGTTGAAACCACTTAGAATTGCCAGCGTGGGACTCGCGATGGTTTTGGCGACATCCGTCGCATCGGCCGAGGACGAGCCCCCGCCGTACCCGGCGTGCACCAAACAGACGGCCGAGGCGGATACGAATGCGGCCAAGGGCGCGTTCGCCGCGGGCCAAGCGGCCTACAACGAGGGGGACTACGAGCGAGCCATCACTTATTGGAGTGATGCTTATCGACGAGACTGCACGGCCCACGCGCTCCTCCGGAACCTCGCGACCGCCTACGAGCTGTCCGGGAAAAGGAAGCACGCCCTCTTGTCGCTGAGGACGTATCTGGAGCGACAACCCGACTCGCCGTCGAGCACCCAGATCAAGACGAAGATCCAAGGTCTCGAACGGCGCATCGCTGCGGATGCCGCGGCCGCCCAGCCTGGCACCGAGCCTCCCCCGGTAGCCGAAGACCCGGTCGATCCGCGGCCTCCGGTGGTCGACGACCCGCCGCCGGACGAAGGAGGGTCACGCCCCTTCTATCCGTTGATCGTGGCGGGCGCGGGCGGCGTGCTCACCGCTGCCGGAGCGGCGATGTTTTTTTCGAACAGCGCTGATCTCGATTCCCTCGAAAAGCAGGGGGAACGCGAGTTCGGTTGCATGGGACGCAATTGCCCGCCTGGCACGCCGGACGGGTTTCTCAGCCAGGCGAACGACGCCCGCAAGAAGACGAGTATCGGCGGGGGCCTCGCCATTGGCGGCTTGGCGGTTCTGGGCGGAGGGCTCGCTTGGTATTTTCTCCAACCGAAGTCCGGTGGAGACTCCGCCGCGGTCAGCAAGCGTCCACGCGTCAGCGCTGCGGTGACGCCGAGGTTCGCCGGCGTCTCGTTGAGCGGAAATTTCTGACCGAGACTCTCTTCAGCGCCTGAGCCAAAGCGCCATCGTCATGGAGGCGGCAACGGGGCGAGACCAGGGAGTCGACGACGTCGATCAACGGCTCGAGCGGGCTGTTTTTTCCCGCCCCACGTGCTCGGCGCGTCGGGTTCGATGGTCTCGATCTCCTCGCCGCCGGTGACCTTGAACTCGGTTTCGCCGTCAGCGTCATCGGACGCGGGTGTTTCTCCCACCCGCGACGACGGCGGGGGACGCTTGAGATCGGGAGCTAGAGGCGGCGGAGTTTCGCTCGAAGAGCTCCCGCACGCACCGAGCCCCACCGACAGCACCAACACCACGAACCGTGAGGACACTCGCATCCGCTGCTCCACGCTCCATCCCTAGCACGGAGGTTTCTGGGCACGCACGTCTCGCCACCCCGTGCCATGGATCTGCTACGGTTACCGCTATTCCGTTCGGGGGAAGAACCTGTAGAAGGCCACACATGTCGACGCGCAAAACTCTCATCAGTGTCTTGTTCACCGCCCTCTCCGTGATGGGCATCGCCGGCGGATGTAGCGGCGGATCCGACGACGGCAACTCGGGCGGCAATGCCTGCCCCTACGATTACGGCGCCTACAGCCCCGCGAGCGACCCGTCGTTCAGGGCCGACGTGCTCCCAATCATTCAGCGCGCCTGCAACCTTCGAACGTGTCACGGGACGGGCATCGTCGGATCGCGAGCCGATCTGTACATGGGCCCGTCGCTGAGCGCGGGGCCGCCTGACGATGTGGCCATCAACGAGATCTTCACGACCATGCTGCTCGTGCCATCCACCACCGTGGGCGGCATGCCTCGGATCACGCCTGGCAATCCCTCCCAGAGCATGATGATGATCAAGATCGACGGCTGTCAAAACGACCGGGGGTTGACCTGCACCGTGCAAAGCGGCGCCGTTTCCGACACCCCGTGCGGCGACGACATGCCGCAATCGCAACCCGCGCTTCCCGATCGCGAGAAGGAGATCTTCCGTGACTGGATTGCGATGGGCGCGAAGAACAACTGAGCAGGGGGTTTCGCCCGCTCGCCGGAGCCCCGGGATCGGTTGACGCCGTGGCTCGAAGCGAGCAATCCAGGGCGCGATGATCATCGGGCGTCTGACCGGCACCGTCTCGGCGGAGGAGCCGAACGGCACCGTGCTCGTCGAGGTCGGCGGCGTGGGCTACGAGGTCATGACGCCGCTCGGTACGCTCGGCCGAGCGCCGAGCGATGGCGCCCAGGTGACACTGCATGTGCACACCCACGTCAGCGAGAAGAGCATCTCGCTCTACGGTTTCGCCAGCACCGACGACAAGTTGGTGTTCCGGCTGCTTCTCACCGTGCAGAACCTCGGCCCCAAGACCGCCGTGGCAGTGCTCGGAGAGTTGCCAGCGCCCGAGCTCATTCGAGCGATTGCCGACAAGGACGTCACTCGCCTCAACGCCGTCAGCGGTATCGGGAAACGAACCGCAGAGCGACTGGTTCTCGAGCTTCGCGAGAAGCTGCCCAAGCTCCAGCTTTCGGGTAGCGCCGGCGGCGAGGCGCCACCGGACAACGCCGTCCGCGTGATCAGCGCGCTGACCAACATGGGCTACCGTCCCGGCGAAGCCGAAAGGGCGGTGGCACAGCTCGGGGATGGCGCGAAGAAATTGCCCGTCGCCGAGTTGCTTAAAGAGGCCCTGGCCGCACTGGCCCCCTGAGCAGCCATCCCGAAGGGCGCCCGGACAGCCGCGCGGCGTCCGGGACCTCCGAGAGCGCACTCGTGCCCACCGCCCCGGGCTTCCCCGGCCTGCCCCCCTCGGCCTGCCCCTGGAATCGGCAGCGAGGAGCGCCTTTCGCGCCGGGTATTGACCGTCTCACCAAGCCGTGGATAATCGCGCGGTTACGAGATAGGGTTGCGCACCCAATACCCCGCGACTTTTTCCATTTGGGGAGGCCGTAAGTGATCACGTGTTCGAAGTGCAGCAAGGATAACCAGGACCACTACAAGTTCTGTCTGGGTTGTGGTGCGGAGCTGCCGCGCGACGCTGCGCCCAAGCCGTTCTCCCCCAAGACGCCACCGCAAGGTGTTCCCGCGGCGTCGAAACCGGCGCCGGCGCCCGAAGCGCAACCGGCCCCCGTGCCGACTGCTGCGCCGCCAGCGCAAGCAGACCCTGCGCCTGCCGCCGCAGCCGCACCCGTAGCAGCCGCGCCCGCAGCTCCCGCAGCAGCTCCCGCAGCCGGCGGCGCAGCCGTCGACTGCCCGCAGTGCGGTCACAACAACACGACGAACAACAAGTTCTGCGCGTCGTGCGGCTACAACATGAGCGCTCTCAGCGGTGGCGCCGTTCCTTCGGCCCAACCCGCGGCGGCACCCGCAGCCGGGGGAAAGAGCATCGTGCTCACGGCGTTGCGCGCCGACGGGAGCGAAGCGGGTTCGTATCCGCTTCCGTCCGACCAACCCGTAATCACGCTCGGTCGGGACACCGGCTCGATTTTCGCCGGCGACAGCTATCTTTCGCCGCGCCATGCCACGGTCAACATCCGCGGCAGCGAGATGTCGATCAAGGACGAGGACTCGCTCAACGGCGTGTACATCAAGCTCAAGCCGAATGCTCCGCATGAGCTCGAGTACAAGGACGTCTTCCGCATCGGCCAGGAAATCATCCGACTCGAGCCGCTCGAAGGCCAGGGACCGAGCTCCGACGGCGTAGAGAGGCTCGGGAGCCCGTCGAAGGGGTACATCGGGCGGCTCGCGCTCGTCATCGGAAGAGACACTACGGGAAACGCCTTCCCCATCCCTGAAAACGGGGTGCACTGCGGCCGCGAGCGTGGCGATGTGCTCTTCTCCGAGGATGGCTACGTTTCCGGCCTGCACTGCCGAGTTCACAAAGAGCAGGATGGCAAAGTCTACTTGACGGACGTCGGAAGCTCGAACGGCACATTCGTCAGAATCAAGCAGGAATACACAGTTTCTCCCGGTGACGTGCTGCTCATGGGTCAGCAGCTGTTCCGGATCGACATGTGAGCGACGCCGGCGGATCGCCGATCCGGGTCGTCGCTGCCGTCATCGAGCGTGACGGTGGGTACCTCGTTACCCAGCGGCGGGCGACCGCCGTGTTGCCGCTGATGTGGGAGTTTCCCGGCGGTCGGGTCGAAAACGGCGAAACCGACTCGGATGCGCTAAAGCGTGAAGTGAAGTACCGGCTGGGGGTGGACGTGGCCCCGGGCCAACTCATCAGCTTCGTCAAGCACCCCTACGAGCGCTACACCGTCGAGCTCCACCTGTACGAATGCAATCTGACCGGCGGGGAACCCATAGAGCAAAACGTGCACGCGTTCCGGTGGGTGCCGAGCTCGGAGTTCGATCAATATCCGTTCACGCCGGCAGACGAGCGCTCGATGAACGAGCTGCTCGGCCTCCGGTGATTCGGCGCCTGGCAGCTGCCTCTCTTCTCGCAGCGCTCGCGACGCTCGAGGGTTGCACTTCAGTCGAGCTCGACGTCAGCGAGTGCGAAAGACTTCGAAGCTTCAGCTGCGGATGCTTCCGCGAATGCCGTCCGGAAGACCAAGAGGTCATCGAGGCCGACAAGGCCGGGGAATGCACCGCGAGGCTCAAGTCGGCCTACGAATCGTGGCGCGAAACCTGCGCGGCGGGTGCGGAATGCGGCGGCGACTGCCGATTCGCATGGAGCAACTGCACGTTCGAGGTGTATCGCGAGGTGGGCCTCGAACCGAGCAATGCCTGCCCCGGCGTGGACGCCGGCGCCTCGGATTCCGGCCCGGCGGACGGCGCCGCGACCGACTGAGCGTCCGCGGAAAAATTCCTAGCAACCCGTCGGGCGCCCGGACCGATGGGTGAGACGATGCTTCGCGACTGGTCCCGACGGCTCTGTGGAGTTGCACTCGATCTGCTCGCACCGCGCGGCTGCGGTAGCTGCGGCGAACGCTGCGCCGGAGACCGCGCCTTCTGTGTTCCATGCTCGGCCGGACTCGTCCGCCCGCCGGTCCTGACGCGCGAGGACCCGCCGCACCTGGTGGTGAGCGCGGCGCCTTACGATGGACCCATGGGTCGAGCGATTCGAAACCTCAAGTACTTCGGCCGCTCGGACCTCGCCGAGCCGCTCGGCGGCCTGCTCGCCGAGGCCGCAAGAGCGAGCGCCCCCGGCCTCGGCACGCGCGCCGTACCCGTCCCGCTTCACCCCCGAAGGCTCAGCGAACGCGGGTACAACCAGTCCGCCCTGCTCTGCAACGCAGTTGCGCGCAGACTCGACATCGTCTCTCGCGGCCGGGCACTCGGAAGGTTCCGTAACACCACCTCCCAAGCTCGAATGGGGCGGGTTCAGCGGCTCCACAACGTCAACGGCTCGATTCACGTGCGACGTCCCGACGACCTGCGCGGCCGCCGTGTTCTGCTCGTCGACGACGTGTTCACGACCGGAGCCACGGCCGAGGCGTGCATTCGTGCGATTATGGAAGCGGGCGGTTCGGTAACAATGGTGCTGGTCTTGGCCCGGGCAGACCGCTCTCAGCCGGTGGCGGCGAGCTCGGCGGAGAAAGTTCCCAAGCCGAGGCCGGGGTAGATCTAGGATCTCGCCGGCAGGGCTCGAAAACATGGCAGGCGACGAAATCGAGTGGCGCTGGGCCGACCTCGATGGTGTTCAAAACATCGTCGATGAATGGGAGCTGTCCGCTCAGCTCGGCGACGAAACGCTGCCCGACTTCACCCTCGTTTGGAGGACCGGCTGGACTGACTGGCTGCACGCTTACGAGGTTGCGGAGCTGGTGAGCGCTCTACCACTCGGCAAAGCACAGAAATCGGTCGAGCCCGAAACGGACGACTCGATGGACGAGCCACCCGAGCCGAACCTCACAAAGTACGAGAGCTTTCTCTCCCGAGACGACGCGAAGAAACTCGCGTCACCGAAACCGAAAGAAGTCGATACCGCCAGCGAGAAGCGGGCATCGGTCCCGCCGCCGCCACCGAGCGCCGACGCCGAGCGAGAAAAGAAGGAGGGCGCTGCGGCAGCCGCGCGACTAATCGGTGCCGCCGGCTCGATGGCCGCGCCGCCTCGAGCTACGCCGAGCGTTCCGCCCTCACCGGTCGGCACACCTCCTCGCCCGGTCGCCAGTCGCCCACCTCCACCGCCGCCCCCCCCTGGTACGGCGACGGCTGGGGGGTTCGCCCCACCGCCGCCCCCCTCGCTGCAACGTCCGCCGATGCCGACCTTGGCGGAGCCGGGTCCGACGACTGGCGGCACTCTTCGCCCTCCCGGCGCAGTCCCACCTCCGCCGCGCGCGATCCCGGGCCCACCAGGAACACCGAGCGACCTCGAGGCCAAGGAAAGCACGCCAGCGTCGGTTCCACCCCCGCCGGGCGCCAAGCCACTCGGCAGCGTTCCGCCACCGCCCCCAAGTCGGTCCGGCGCGCCTCCACCGCCGCCAGGCAGCCGCAAGCCATCCATCCCGCCACCGCCGGACTTCGACAAGATCCCGGATCCGCCGACCAATCCAATCGGCGCGGCGCCGCCAGGTCCTTTGCCGGCGTTCGAAGACGATCCGGGGCGCGCGAGCGCGCCCACCATTCCCCCGTCGATGGCCTATCAGGCCCGCGCGCCGTTCCCGACGGTGCTCGTCGTGCTCGGCGGAGCAATTGGCCTCCTGTTGCTCGCGGTGATCGTCGTCTTGGCGACCCGCTCGGGTGGCGCCCCGAAGACGGTGACGGTGCGGCCCGACCAAAACAAGGCGCTCGGTGCACCGGCGACGGGAGTCGGCGCGACGCCCCGCCCTCGGACCAGGCCAGTCGGGTGCACGTCGAGCAAGAAGCCGCGGAAGCTCGCACCGCGCGCTTACATCCGAGTCGCGCCAGAGCTACTGCCCAATCCTGGCTCCGAACGAGTAGCACTCGGCTTCGCCGCGTCTGGTTCGACCGCAGTCGGAATCACGCTGGATCCGGAGAGCCTGGATGCCGACCGGCCGTTCGAAGCCGCGGGCCGCGACATTGTCAGCGTCGCGCCAGCCATCGAGGGCGGCAAGTTGTCGTTTGCCGTCGACCGGGGAAGCGGCGAGCTACAAAACGCGAAGCCGATACTCGGCACTTCGATGACCGCCGGTCTCACGTCGAACGGGTTCGCGACCGTCTCCGGAGACAGCCCCCCCAAGGTCGTCTGGAACATCGGAGCGAAAAAAATCACCGCGCCACGGATGGCTCACGTTTCTGGAGTTGGGCACGCAGTCACCTTCCGGCGCGACGGCCAGTCGGGCAAGGTCGTCGCCGGTTGGCTCGACAGCAGCGGCTCCAAGAAAACTGACCTCATCGCGGTGGACACCGTTCCGTTCGTGGGTACGCCGACGATCGCTGCGGGCGACGAGGACGTCTTGATCACCTTCGCGGCTCGCGCGAACAAGGACGCTTACTGGGGCGTCGTGATGGCCAAAGCGAAGCACGGCGCCAACCCGACCAAAACGAAGCGGTTCCCGATTCCGTCAGGAGGCCCCGGATCCCAAGCGATTTCCCCGAGCGCCGCCGGCCTGCCGGGCGGCAAGTGGCTCGTTCAGTGGACCGAAGGAACGGGAGGTCAGCACAGCGTGCGTGTTCAGACGCTCGATTCGAACCTCGTTGCCTTGGGAGATCCCGTCAATGTGTCGCCGCCCGACGCCAATGCGGGCCAAGGTGTAGTCTGGGCTACCGGAAAACGTGCCGTCTCGCTCTATTTCGCCAAGACTGCGGAAGGCCATGAGCTCTGGGGAGCTGCAATAGAATGTCCGTAACGAAGCTGGTTTCACGAAGTTTGTCTGGTATCGCCTTGGGCGCCTGGCTGGTCATGGCAGCCGCGCCCAACATTGCTTGCGTGCCTCGACCCGTGCGCGGCCCATCGGCAGTCGGCCAGGGAGAGCTGTTCCGTGCCGGCGAGCCGTCCTTCGACGAGTTCTTCGACCTGATGCACGAAGAGCAAGGCCGCCTCGGCCGCGCCCAGGGCAAGGAGAAGAACATTCGCAAACGGTTGGCGCGAAAGCTGGGCGTGAAGTCGAGCGCCAAAACGACACGTCTGGGCAAGGCGCTCGCGGCGATCACGAAAAAGCTCGAGGCCGCGGGAACCGGCGTTCGTCTCGAGATCAGCGGGGCCGACGGTACCGCCGTCGAAGAAGCCAGCGCAAGAATCGCCACGGCGGGCGCCACCACCGACGACAAGACTGCTGGCCTGCTCGAGGATGTGCAGAAAGCGGCGAGTCGGGCGGCGCAGCTTCAAGCTTCGATGAACGCTTCGACGCGAAACACCACCGACTTGGCGGAACGGCTGAAGATGCTGGAAGCGAAGGCCGAGACGAGCTTCCCCGACGCCGCGCAATTGCAGTCGGTGAAGAAGAACCTGGCCGACGCCAAGGAGCTCTTGCCGATGATGCAAGAGCGGGCCGACTCCGTGCGACGCCGCGTCAAACGGCTGCTCAAGCGCCTGCGCAAAGCCGCGGCATCCGACCTCTCGAGCTTCGATGCGCCGAAACCGGCGCCGCCGCCGCCCAGACCGGTAGCGCCGCCTCCGACTCCAGCTCCGAGTCCGGATACGGCGCCCGCGCCCGCGCCGGGTCCGGCACCCGCTCCGAAACCCCCGCCGCCACCCCCGTCCAGCGACTTCGAGCCGTAGCGAGGCAAGCTGCTCGGAAGAACTCGTGGACCGCCCGCTCAGTTCACCGAACGAATCGTATCGAGAAAGCTGTCGGCCGCGACGAAGTCGTTGAAGCGTGCCGCCTCTTTGCCGCTCGAGTCGAAGATGACCACGGTCGGCAGCCCGAGCACTTCGAACTGCTGCATGGCTTTCACCACTGCGGGGTCCTCGTCGTCAGTGGCATCGACTTTGACCGCGACGAAGCGACCCGCCTCGGCAGCCACGCTCTCGTCGGCGAAGGTGTTCTTGTCGAGCTCCTTGCACGCGATGCACCACGCCGCGGTGAAGTCGACCAGGAGCGGGCGCCCTTCGCCGAGCGCCTTCGCTCTGGCGGCTTCGGGGGATGTTTTCTCCCAAACGAGCGTGCGCTCGGGGGTGAGAAGACCAGTTATCACCGCGAACATCGCGCCAACCGAAAGCGCGATCCCGAGGCTCTTCCGCGCTTTACTCGACAAGGAGCCTGAAAACGACTGGTGAACCGCTCCAATCGCCAACCCAAAAACCAGGACCCCCGCCGACGCGAGGAAGAAAGCCATCGTCGGTCGAGCGAAGCTCGTGAGCACCGGATACGCCGAGCCGAGGAAATACAGCGCTGCTACCAACAGCACGATTCCGAATACCGACTTGACGTGCATCATCCAACTGCCGCTCTTCGGCAGCTGCATGGCGAACGCTCCGACCAGGAAGAAGGGAATGCCCAAGCCCAGCGAAAACGCGAGCATGGCTCCCGCGCCGAGGAGCGGATCCCCGGTGGTGCCGATCCACGCCAAGATCCCCGTCAGCACCGGCCCAGTGCATGGCGCCGCGATCGGGCCACAAATCAACCCGAGCACGAACGCACCCTTGAATCCGAGCCCTCCCATTTCCGCCAGGCGATTGTTGATGCTCGACGGAAGCGCCAGATCGAAAGCCCCGAACATCGACGCGGCCATGATCGTGAAAACGACCGCCAGAGCGACGAGCATCCATGGACTGATGGTCATCGCGCTGCCGCTCATCCCCACGAGCACGCCCATGGGGGTGAAAAACGCGGCAATGCCGAGCACGTACAAGCCGCTGAGCGCGGCTCCTCTTGCACGCGTCGTGCTCTTGCCGGCTCCGAACACGCTGACCGTCACCGCCACCATCGGGTAGACGCAAGGGGTCAAGCTGACCAGAAAGCCACCGGCGAATGCAGCCATGGCAGCGTAGAGCGGTCCCTTGGCCAAGGCGTCGGTGAAAGCGTTCGAGCTCTGAGCCGAAGCGGTGCCTTCGAAACAGAAATAGAGTGCCGCTCCGAGCGCCGTGGCAAAGAGCCACCGGCCTAGCCAGCCGTTTTTGAGCGAGCGGTGACTCATGTGGTCATTCTCTGAGACTCTAGGGTAGCTCCGCGCCTCTGGTTTCAACCGCAGAAGTGAGCGCCCAACTTTCGGCCAATTGTCAGGTTTTTGACCCTTGGTCAGATGACGTCTTGCTGACTTTCCTCTGCTCTCGAATGCGGTTCAGCAGCTCACGAGCGTGGGCCACCTCACCCTCGAGCGCAACGGCGAGAGCGACGCGTCCGCTAGTCGACCGCCTAACGAAACGCTGCAGGTATTGCTTGGCGGCGGCGTTGTCCTGCATCCGGTAACAAAGCTCCCCGAGCACGAACTGCCCGTAGCCCTGACCACAGGGCGCCTCGGCCAACCGCTCCTTGATGGCACCGAGACCGCGAACACGGTCCCCGCCCGCGAGCTTCGCGAGGGCGACTTGAGCTTGGTAGAGAGGTTTGTCCGTCGTGCCCCATCGAGCGGCTCGGCCGAGCGTGCCCACGGCCTCGGCATGGCGGCCGGCGAGGTAGAGCACGCTGCCCAACGTCCAGAGATGGAACGCCCGGCGAGAACCCGGACACACTCTGCTCGCGAGCCGGAGGTGCTCGATCGCCGCCTCGCGGTCGTGCAATCCGAGGCACGCCCGGGCCGCGTCCTGGCGTGCAACATCCGGCATGACCTCGACTTCGATCATCTGCTCGGCAATCGCAAAAGCATCGTCGAACCGACGTGCCTCCATGTGCGAAAGATAGAGCTGGCGCAACAACATCGCTTGGGTGGTCCGGTCGACACGCCCCTCGAAAGCGAGCCCGCGCCTCGCGTACTTCGCTCGCGTGGCCGAGCTCCGAGCAAGCGTCGCTTTGCGAAGCATGTCCTCTGGGACATGCGACTTCGCACTGCTCGCACGGGGCCGCGACATCAGAGAAACATAGCAGCACCTGCACAGGCGTCCAGATTTCGATGGCGCGCCGCGGCGGACGCTCGACACGAAAACACCTGCCGTTTCGGTTTTGCCGGACGTTTCGACATGCGCTTCATTAACGGCTCGGGACGAGCCGTTCGCGGTTTGCGCTTCGGCGCTTCGACGGACAATCTGCGCGGGCACATGTCGACAAAACTCTGGCGCCTTCTTCTCGTGATCACCGCGGTCGGGTCGAGCGGCTGCGGCCGTCCGGCGACGGTGGAAGAGTGCGAAGAAATCGTCGCCCGAATCGCAACCCTCGAGCTCGACGCGCGCAAGGTGCCCATCGAGGACCGCGCCGAAGAAATCGCGCGGTTGAAGGAATCGGTTCGTGCATCGACGATGAAAGACTGCGTCGGCAATCGAATTACCGAGGGCGCCATGCAATGCGTACGGCAGGCACCGACTCCGAAGGACGTCACCAGTTGCTTCGACTGATCGTCCGCGTGACCCTCGTGGCAGCTCTGCCGTTGCTGCTGACGGGCTGCCGAGACCCGCTCAACGAGCAGGAATGCGAGCACCTGCTCGATCGCTACGTGGAGTTGTTGGCGAAGTCCTACAGTGACGACGAATCGCTCGTGGAGATCGTCAGCTTTCAGAAAAAAGCGCGAGAACGCGCTCGCCAGGATCCCGCGTTCAAGCAATGCTCGCGCCGTGTCTCCCGGGGCGAGTACGAATGCGCCATGGACGCGCCGACCGCCGACAGACTCGAAATCTGCCTCATGTGACTGCCTAGTGCGGCACCCGTGCCATCGAGCGATCGTGCACGCCGCCAAGCAGCGGCAGCACGATCATCGCTCCAAGCTGAGCGAGGAACATGTCCCACTGGGCGTCCCAAACGTCTCCTTGGCTGCCGAGGAACGCCGTTCCGGTGTCCGACGCCACGAGCAGCGCCACCCACCACTCGAGTAGCTCCCAGAAGGCTGCAATCGCCAGCACGACGCAGACCACGAGAAAGTAGAGCCAGCCGCCTCGCGCGAGTGGGGTGAGCCGGAGCAGGATCTCGCGGATCGTGAACGCGGGAAATACACCCAGGGCGAGATGACCGACTCGATCGTAGTGGTTGCGACTGAGATCGAACGCGTCTCGAGCCCAATTGCCGAGGGGAGTCTCGGCGTAGGTGTAGATGCCGCCGTAGTCGAGGATGAGCACATGAACGAACACGAACCAATAGACGAGATGCGACATCGGGAAGAATCTGTAGGTCGACACGAGGACCGCGATTCCAATCAGCCCGGGTCCGACCTCGAGCGACCAGCTGAACAGGCCAGCGGGCGCGAACCAAGCCGAGGGGATGCACACCAAGAGCGTGAGCACCAAGAGCGCTACGGGAACGCGAGCATGCCGTTTCGATTCGTCGGACACGAGCGTCGGTATAGCGATTTTTGGTCTGGAACGAGCCGTCAGCCGCCCTTGAGCATTTTTTCCATCGACGCGACGGCTGCGGGGACGTCCGGACGCTGCTCGAGCAAGCCTTCCAGAGGGTCGCCGACCTCGGCGGCTCGACCCGGCATGCTGAAAATGTCGAACTTCGACGGATCCAGCGCGAGGTGGACCTCGTCCCAAGAGAGCGGGGCAGACACCCGCGCACCCTGAGTCGCCCGGACGGAATAGGGCGAAACGATCGTGCGGGAGCGACCAGTTTGTCCGATGTCGATGAGCACTTTGCCGTCCCGGCGCTCTTTGCGACGCTCCATCGTGGCGATGTCAGCGTGCTTGGCCAACACGAGGCGACCGATCAGCTCGAGCAACATTTTGGCGGCGGCAAAAGGAACTCCGGGCCCGACGGGAATCAAAACGTGCATGCCCGTCTGCCCGGAGGTCTTCGGATAGCCGACGAAACCGAGCTCTTCGAGGACCTCCTTCAGCGTGAGGGCCAGCGCGATGGCATGCCGGAACGGATTGCCCGCGAGGTCGAAGTCGACCGTCAGAAAATCGCAGCTCGTCAGGCTGTCGATGCGACTGGCCAATACGTGCAGTGGGATGCACCCGAGGTTGGCGATGTGGAGCAACGCGTCGGCGTTGTCCATGATGAAGACGCTGACGTTTTTCCCGTCGTGCTCTTCGCTCTTGATCTGGAACGTACGAAGCCATTCGGGCGTCCCGCGCGGCGGCCGCCACTGGTAGAAACTCTTGCCGTCGATGCCGTCGGGGTAGCGAACGAGCATGACGGGCCGATCCTTCAGAAACGGCAGAGCGGTGTCGCTGATGGCCGCGTAGTACTGGCAAAGTTGTCCCTTGGTGTAGCCCTCGTCCGGCCAGAAAACCTTG